>JAPJRA010000246.1 GCA_030824835.1 Geminicoccaceae bacterium
AGGGAGCGCACGCCGATCGAGAGGCCCGGGGCCGTCTCAGTCACTGGAACGGGCTGCGAGATAGGCTTCGACGGAAACGCGCGACCATGGCTCGACCCGTCGCAATGCCTCGAGGTAGGAAGCATGGATGCGCTGGCCGATCCCGCCATCGGCGGCGAAGGCGGCCAGCAGGTCGGCCGCCTGCTCACGCGCGGCGGCGACGACGCCATCGGGCCAGCGGCGCAGCGTGACCCCGTGCTGGTCCACCAGGGTCGCCAGCGCCTGCCCGTTGCGCCAGTCGGCCTCGGCCAGCGTGAACGCATTTTCGGCGGCGCACGCGTCGGCCACGACGGCCTGCAGCTCGCCGGGCAGGCCTTCCCAGGCGGCACGGCCGATGAGGCACTCCGCGGTGCCGTTCGGCTTGGTGAAGGTCGGCCAGTAATAGAGCTTGGCACTCTGGTAGAAGCCGGCGGCGAGGTCGCTGGCGGGGCCGAGAAACTCGACCGCATCGATGGTGCCGCTCTGCAGCGCCGGGTAGATCTCGGGCACGCCCAGCGCCACCGTGACCGCACCCAGCCGCTGGAACAGCTCGCCGCCGAGCCCGGCACTGCGCAGCTTGAGCCCGCGCAGATCGTCAGGCCCGTCGATCTCGCGGCGGAACCAGCCGCCCATCTGAACGCCGGAGTTGCCGGCCATGAAGGGCTTGAGGCCGAACGGCGCATAGAGCTCGTCCCACAGCGCCTGGCCGCCGCCATGGTCGATCCAGGCGGCATGCTCGGCCGGGGCCAGGCCGAACGGCACCGTCGTGAAGAACGGCGCCGCCTTGGCCTTGCCGGCCCAATAGAACGAGGCGGAATGACCCATCTCGGCGGCGCCGGAGTTGACGGCGTCGAACACCTGCAGCGCCGGCACCAGCTCGCCGGCGGCATAGAGCTGGATGGTCAGCCTGCCGCCGCTCGCCTGCCCGATCCGGTCGGCCAGGCGCTGGGCGTTCATCCCCGGGCCGGGCAGGTTGCGTGGCCAGGAGGTGACCATCCGCCAGCTCAGACCGGCCTGCGCCCGCAGCAGGGCCGGCGCCGCCAGCACGCCGGCACCACCGAGCAGGAGGCCACGTCGTCCGGACTGTGTCATGGGGAGCCATCCAGCTTCGGCCACAGGGCGTGAAAGTGATGCACGGGGCCGATGCCGTGCCCGATGCCGAGACCCTCCCCGGCGGCGATCGCCCGGGTGAGCCAGGCCTTGGCCTCGATGACCGCCTGCGGCAGCGCGAGACCGCGGGCGAGCAGGGCGGCGATGGCCGAGGACAGCGTGCAGCCCGTCCCGTGCGTGTGGCGGGTCGGGATCCTCGGCGACTCGAGCCATTGCGCGGCATCGCCGTGCAGCAGCAGGTCCGGGCTGTCCTCGCCGTCCAGATGGCCGCCCTTGAGCAGCACGTCGGCGACGCCGAGCTGCTGCAGCCGGCGCCCCGCAGGCTCCATCTGCGCCCGCTCGCCGATCGGCTCCCCGGCCAGCAAGGCCGCGGCTTCCGGCAGGTTGGGCGTGATCAGGCCGGCCAGCGGCAGGAGCCGGGCGCGCAGCGCGTCGACGGCCTCGGCCTGAAGCAGCCGGTCGCCACCCTTGGCCACCATGACCGGGTCGAGCACCACCCAGCGCGGTCGCCAGCGCAGCAGGCCGTCGGCCACGGCCTCGATCACCTCCGGCGTGCCCAGCATGCCGATCTTGACCGCGGTCACGTCGAGATCGCCCAGCACCGAATCCATCTGCTGCCGCACGAAGTCCGCATCGATGGCGCGGATGCCCTGAACGCCCAGCGTGTTCTGGGCGGTGAGCGCGGTGATGACCGAGCTGCCGTAGACACCAAGGGCGGAGAACGTCTTCAGGTCGGCCTGGATCCCGGCGCCGCCGCCACTGTCCGAGCCGGCGATGGTGAGTGCGATGGCCGTCACGAGGCTGACCTTTCGTTGCGGGCCTGGTCGACGATGCGGCGCAGGCGGCGGGCGGCGGCCTCGACGTCGTCGGCCATGAAGATGTCGGCGATCACGGCGATCCCGTCGGCGCCGGCAGCGATCACGGCGGCCGCGTTGCGGTGGGTCACGCCGGCGATGCCGCAGCAGGAGAAGCTCGGATGGTGCTGCCGCAGCGTGCCGATCAGCCGGGCGAGGCCGTCCGGGCCGATGGGCGGGTCCTCGCTGTCCTTGCTCCCGGTGGCGAAGACGGGCCCGATCCCCGCATAGTCGACGAGGCTCGGATCGACCGTCCGTGCCTCCGCCGGGTGATGGACCGTGGTGCCGAGGATGGCAGCGGCACCGACCATGGCGCGGGCATCGGCCGGATGCAGATCGGCCTGCCCGAGATGGACGCCGTGGGCCCCGGAGGCCAGGGCGATGTCGACCCGATCGTTGATCAGCAGAGGCACGCCGAAGGGGGCCAGCGCCTGCAGCACGGCGCGCGCGTGCTCGACCTGTCGGCGTGTGCCGCTGCGCCGCTTGTCGCGCAGCTGGAGCAGGGTGGCACCGCCGCGGGCGGCGGCAGCGGCCAGCTCGGGCAGGGATCTGCCGCGGCAGCGCTCGGGGTCGAGCACCGCGTAGAGGCGCAGATCGCACCGGCCGCTCACCGGCGGGTTTCCCAGCCGCGTGCACCCTCGGGACCGGGACGACGATAGGCACAACCTTGGGCGGAGATGGCCAGCAATCTTCCCTCGTATGGAATCCGACGAGGGAGATGCGGAGCCGGATATGGTGCCGGCCTCTCAAATCCCTTCGCCGGTATGAGCCGGATCAGGTTCCACGGGTTGCGCCGCTTGCGCCTCTCAGCCCGGCTGACCCGGACACCCCGTTGAGATGGAGAGAGATGTAGGGCCGAACGCGGACGGTGACAATCCCATGGCGGCCGGTGGAGTTTGCCGGCGTCGCGTCAGCGGATGAGCAGGGACAGCTCGCGCCCGCCGCGCAGCAGATGGACGGTCATGGGCGACGAGGCGTGCTGCAGCATCTGCTCCAGCTCGGCCACCGAGGCAGTGGCCTGGTCATCGACACCGAAGATGATGTCGCCGCGCCGCAGTCCCGCCTGCGCCGCCTGGCTGCCACGGGCGACGCTGGTGACGAGCACGCCCTCGACCCGCCCGTAGGCCGGATGCTCCTCGGGGATATCGGCCAGGGCGGCGCCGCCGAACTGGGCGATGCTGTCGCCGCTGTCGCCGCTGTCGGCCGCGCGCCGGCTCAGCGGCGTGACGGCGACCGTGATCTGCCGGCGGCGACCGTCACGGAGGATGTCCAAGGCCACGCTGCGATTGGCCTCGATCAGCGCCACCCGGTTGCGGAGCTCGGCGGAGCTGTGGATGGCGGTGCCGTCGACGGCGGTGACGACGTCACCTTGCGCGAGCCCGGCGCGCTCGGCCGGGGAGCCACGCTCGATCTGCGCGATCACGGCGCCACCCTCGGCCGTGAGCCCCAGGTCGGCGGCGAGCTTCGGCGTCAGGTCCTGGATCACGACGCCGATCCGGCCACGATGGACCTCGCCGAAGCGCAGCAGCTGGTCCATCACGCTGCGGGCCATGTTGGCGGGCACGGCGAAGCCGATCCCGACATTGCCGCCGCTGGGTGCCAGGATGGCGGTATTGATCCCGATCAGCTCGCCCTTCGAGTTGATCAGCGCCCCGCCGGAATTGCCCGGATTGATCGAGGCGTCGGTCTGGATGAAATCCTCGTAATTGCCGCTGGTGATGCCGCTGCGGCCGAGCGCGCTGACGATGCCGGAGGTCACGGTCTGGCCGAGGCCGAACGGGTTGCCGACGGCGACGACGAAGTCGCCGACCTTGAGCTGATCGGAATCGCCGAACGGCAACTGGGTGAGGCTGCCGGCCGGGATGCGCAGCAGCGCCACGTCGGTGGCCGGATCACTGCCGACCAGCTTGGCGCTGAACTCACGCCGATCCTTCAGCGTGACCGTGATGCTGTCGGCGTTGCGGACGACGTGATGGTTGGTCAGCACGTAGCCGCGGCCGGCGTCCACGATCACCCCGGAGCCGGCGCTGATCGCCCGCCGCTCCGCCGGGCGCTGCTCGGGCACGTCGAAGAACCGTCGAAAGAACGGGTCGGCGAACAGCGGATTTTGCGCCACCGGCACCCGGCTCTCGACCGACACGTTGACCACCGCGGGTGTGGTGCGCTCGAGCAGCGGCGCCATCGTGACCACGCCGCGCTGGGGATCCAGCGAGAAGAAGTCCGCCTGCGCCGGCCGCGGCACCAGCGTCTGCAACCAAACGAGGGCAGCCACCACCAGAACGCGCCAGCCTGTCCGTACCATGCGTGTCGCCGTTACAGCATCCGTGTCCGTGGCCCGCTCCATCGCCGACATTTGGACGGCCGGGCCGCGCCGTGCAAGCGGGGGGAGGCGGCGACGCGCGTTTTCAGCGCCGGGCCGGACCGGGCGCCGCCTGAGGCGCTGCAGGGCCAGCGCCTCAGGCGGCCTGCAGGAGATGGCGTACCGGGTAGGCGGCACCGGTCAGGACGGGCTGCGCGCCCAGGCGCCGGAAGGTGTCGAGCACGACCGGCGCCCGCAGGTTGACGTAGAGCGTCGGCCGCAGCGCCCCGTCGGTGCCGGCCTCGTGACGGCAGGTGACGACGAGCAGGACCGCGGCATGCTCGGGCCGGATGCCGAGACGGGCGCAGGCCGCATCCACGTCGTGCACGTGCAGGGGCAGAAGGTGCGGGGTGTAGCGCAGGACGAGCAGGCACAGCTCCGAATTGTCCGCGCACTGGAGCAGCAGGAAATCGCCGGCGCCGCCGGGCGCCGGGCGCAGCGCGAACCGCGTGATTCCCGGAAATCCGGGCAGGCCCTGCGGGAACAGGATCGTTCCCATGGCCGAGGAGGGCAAGGGCGACGGCATCTCGGATCCGGCGGCAGGTGCCGCGGCGTCATCGTTGATCGCGCTCATCCAAGGCCCCGAGTGCTGCGGTGGTAAGGCATACTCGGGTAGCCTACGACGTTGCGGTTGCCGGCGGGTTAACCGGGCCAGCAATTCAGCGCAGATAGTTGGCGAGCGACAGCGAGGCCAAGCGGCCGGTCACCGTGTAGGTGGCCTCGAGGCTGGCCTGATCGCCGGCGATCCGGGTCAGCACCGCCGCCAGGTCGGCATCCTCGATGCCCGAGATCATCTCGTCGAGATAGACCAGCCCCGCTTGGTGGGCGTCGGCGACCGACTCCAGCCGGGCCGCCTTCGTGCCGAGTTCGGCGCGCACGTCGAGCAATCGGTCGAACGCCGTCCCGAGATCGGCCATGGCGCTCTGGAGACCGGCCCGATCGTCCGCCAGATGGGCCACCCGCGCCTGCCCCAGGGCCGCCAGCAGACCGGCAAAGGCCGGATCGTCGGCCGTGACGCCGTAGCCGAGCTCGACACCCGAATCGACGCGGACCGACAGCTCGACCGCATCGCCACGATAGTAGAGGCTCGGATCGGCGGTCGTGATCGGCGCCGCCGGCAGCGCCACCGGCGCCGCGTCCGTTCGGCTGCCGGCGAACAGGTACCGGCCGTCGAGCCTGGTGTTCAGCGCCCGCTCGATCTCGGCCAGCATGGAATCGATCTCCGCATCCAGCGGCACGGCGTTGCCCAGGCTGCCGTCGAGCCGCTGCACGAGACTGGCTCGGGCCCGATCCGCCAGATCGACGACGTTGCCAAGGGCCTGGTCCATCAGCTGCAGTCGGCCGGCCAGACCTTCGGTCCGCCCGAGGAAGGTGGCCTTGAGGTCGCGGGACTCCTTCAGCCGGACAAGCTGGCCGGCCTGGTCGGCGATCTGGTCGAACCGGGTCGCGGCCTTGCCTGACGCGGCCGCCGCCTGGGCCAGACGGAGACGGCCCTGGGCGGCCAGCATGGTGCTGGTCAGGCGCTGGTTCTGGGCGAGGTCGCCGATGCGGGTGACCATGGGCTCTACCGTCCGCCGACCATGGCCAGCAGCTCGTCGAACAGGTCGTTGGTGATCGCGACCAGGCGGGCGGAGACGCTGTAGGCTTCCTGGTACAGAATGAGCTTGGACATCTCCTCGTCGAGGTTGACTCCGGACACCTCGGCCCGGCGGGCACTCAGGTCATCGGCAAGCGCGCGGTCGTTGGCTTCCGAGCGCTGCGCCCGCGCCGACGCCACGGCGTTCATGGAAACGATCTCGGCCGCATAGTCACCGGGCCGATAGTCGCCGGCCGGAAGCCCGCCGCGCGCGAC
>JAPJRA010000247.1 GCA_030824835.1 Geminicoccaceae bacterium
GGTCGACGAACGGGATGTCCTCGGCCTCGGCGACCTTGCCGACGGAGACGAAGGGCAGCCCGCGCTCCCGCAGGCGTGCGATGTCCGGATCGACGGCGGCGGGCTCGACCAGGATGGCGCCATCGATTCCCAGGGCGTCCAGCGAGCGCTGCCCGTGCTCGGCGGGCGGCACCAGGATGAGCGCCAGGCCGTTCGACAGCGCGGCACCCGCCGCGACCGCGGCTATCTCCATCAGGAAGCCCAGGCGCGACGGGCCGGCAGCGACGGCGAACGGCATCGACGACAATAGGGCGATCATGCCCGACCGGCCGGTGCGCAGCCGCTGGGCGGTCGGGTTCGGCCGGTAGCCGAGCTCCAGCGCCACGGCCTGGATCCGCTCGCGCGTCGTCGGATCGACCTGACGGCGACCGTTGAACGCCTGCGAGACGGTGGCCGGCGACACGCCGGCCGCTCGCGCCACGTCGGCGATCGTCGCCCGCTTAGCGTGCTGCGGCTCCATGCGATGCTCCTTCTGAGCCGACAGCATAGGGCGACACAAATCGATTTGCATCAGCTTTGATTTGTGTGTATGTCCGCACAAATCGATTTGCGAAACAAAACTCGGGCCGGCAACCACCAGCGCAGGGCGGGCCTGCGCTCCAGGAGAAGGATGGATGACCGTGCGGACGACCCTCGACGACGTTGACGACATGCTGCCCTGGCGCAGCCTGATCCTGTTCGGGCTGCAGCATGTGCTGGTGATGGCGGCCTCGCCGATCACCGCCGTGTTCCTGCTCGGCAAGGCGCTGAGCCTGTCGCCCGAGATCACGGTGGGGCTGATGAGCGCCACCTTCCTCGCCTGCGGGCTGGGCACCCTGCTGCAGTCCTACGGCCCGTGGAAGCTGGGCGCGCGGCTGCCGTTCATCATGGTGCCCGGCGGGGCGCCGGTGGTGATCTTCCTGACCATCGCCCAGGCCACCGACCTGCCGACGGCCTGTGGCGCGGTGATCCTGACCGGCCTGTTCTACTTCCTCGTCCTGCCGGTGTTCACCCGGGCCTTGCGCTTCTTCCCGCCGATCGTGATCGGCACCATGCTGCTGCTGGTGGCGGTCAATCTCGTGCGCATCTACGGCGTCGTCATCAGCGGCAAGCCCGGCACACCGGAGTTCGGTAACCTCGTCAATGTCCGGTCTGGCATTGGCCACCATCACCGCCACCGTGCTCTGCGCGCGGATCTTCACCGGCCTGCTGCAGCGGCTGGCGGTCCTGCTGGGCCTGCTCGCCGGCGCCGTCCTCGCGCTGGGACTGGGGGTCATGCACTTCGATACCGTGCTGGCGGGCCCGCTGGTCGCCGTGCCCACGCCGTTTCCCTTCGGCTGGCCCAAGTTCGACCTGCTGGCGAGCCTGCCGCTGATCATCTTCAGCGTCATCTCGATGGCCGAGGCCACCGGCCAGACCATCGCCACCGCCGAGATCGTCGGCCGCCGCGGCGAGCCCTACGGCATCGTGCCCCGGACCATCCGCGGCGACGCCCTGGCCTCGATCGTCGGTGGCTGCTTCGGCACCTCGCTGATCATCACCAGCGGAGAGAATATCGGCATCGTCCGCGCCACCGGCGTCCGCTCGCGCTTCGTCACCGCCACGGCCGGCGTCATCCTGATCGCGATCGCCCTACTGGCCCCGCTCGGGCGGCTCGCCAACGCCATCCCGGCGGCCGTCGTCGGCGGCACCGCGATCATCGTGTTTGCGATCATCGGCGTCATGGGCATCGACATGCTGCGCAAGGTCGACCTGCGCGAGCACGGCAACACCTTCACGCTGGCCTCGGCCCTGGCCATGGGCCTGCTGCCGATCCTGGTGCCGGGCGTCTATAGCGGCTTTCCCTCCGACCTGCAGATCGTCCTCGGCAATGGTCTTGCCATGGGCACCATCACGGCCGTCGTCGTGAACTTCCTGTTCCAGCATGTCGGCCGGCGGGCCGGCGCGCCGGACACCGGTGCGGAGGTGGCGCGATGAGCCCGACCCACCGCTTCGGGCACGAGGAGCTGCTCTTCGTGCCGGCCGAGTTGCTGCTGCCGGACGGCATCGCCACGGGCATGGCGGTGCGGATCGCGGGAGGCCGCTTCACCGAGATCGACGACGCCACTGCCCTGATCCGCCGCCATCCGGGCCTCGACCCGGTGCGGCTGCCGGACCGGCTCCTGATGCCGGGCTTCATAGACAGCCACCATCATCTGACCCAGTCCCTCGGCAAGTCCCTGGTGTTCGGCGAGCCGTCGGAGATCTTCAAGCGGATCTGGGTGCCGCTGGAGGCGAGCCTCGATGCCGAGCTGGTCCATCTCTCGGCCAAGCTCGCGGCGCTCGAGGCCCTGCGCGGCGGGTTCACGACCGTCGTCGATGCCGGCACCCGTGCCACCGCCGACGTCGACGCCATCGCCCGGGCGGCAACGGAGACCGGCCTGCGCTGCGTGCTGGGGCTGATCTGCAACGATCTCGGCGGCAGCGGCCGGATCGACGACGGGTCGACGATCCGCCGGGCGGCCGAACGGCATCTGGCGCGCTGGCAGGGCGATCCGCTGGTCAGCCCCTCGCTCGCCATCTCGATCCCGGAGGCCGCGAGCGAGGCGATGCTGCGGGACATCTCGTGCCTCGCCCGAGAGGCCGGGGCGCTGTTCCAGACCCACGTCAACGAGCATCTGGCGGCGGTCGAGCGGTCGCTCGTCGCCTGTGGCCGGCGACCGCTCCAGCAGCTCCATCAGGTGGGTGCCCTGGGCCGGCAGACGCTGATCGCGCATGCGACGCTGGTCACGCCCATGGAGCTCAACCTGCTGCGCGAGACCGGCACAGCCGTGGCCTACAATCCCGTCGCCAGCAGCTGGAAGGGCAACGCGGTGGCGCCGGCGCTGCAGATGGCGGCGCTCGGCATCCGGGTCGGGCTCGGCACGGACGGGACGCGCAGCGACGGCTTCCGACTGATGGATGCCGGCGAGACGGCCCAGCGTCTCGCGTTCGGTCTCGCCACCGGCGATTCCTCCTGCGGCGGCGGCGGACTGTGGCTCGACCAGGCGACGCGCGGCGCTGCCGCGGCGGTGGGCCTCGGCGGCCGGACCGGGGAGATCGCCGTCGGCCAGGCCGCGGACTTTCTGCTTGTCGATCTCGACCGGCCGGAGATGACGCCGTCCTGGGATCGGCTATGGGAGCTGGTGCGCTACGGCAACCGCGACCAGATCGAGGCCGTGTTCACCGCCGGGCGCCTGCGGCTCTGGCAGGGCTGGCCGGTGGATTGGGACGGCCGCGCCCTGTTGCGCGAGGTGCGGGAGCGGGCGGGTGCCGCCGTGGCGAAGGCGTCGCTACAGCGCGTGCATCCGGTGGCGGCGATGCCTGGCCGGGCACGGTCATGAGCCCGATGCTGCTGCTCGGACTGGCGGGCACGGCCGGTGTCGCGGCCTTCATCCAGGGCGCCGTCGGCATCGGCTTCGCGCTGGTCGTGGCGCCGGTGATGGGCCTCGTGCGGCCCGACCTGCTGCCCGTGGCGCTACTGATCCTGATGCTGCCGCTCAACCTGCACGTGGCCTGGCGGGAGCGGGCGGCGCTCGACCTGACGGGGGCCGGCTGGATCACCGCCGGCCGCGTCGCCGGCGGCGTGCTGGGCGTCGGCGTGCTGGCGCTTCTCAGCGCCGATAGCCTGAGCCTGCTGATCGGCGGCGCCACCATCCTCGCCGCCCTGGCGGCGTTGCTCGCCCCGAGCTTCAGCCCGCGGCCACGGGCCTGCGTCGCGGCCGGCGTGGTCACCGGCATCACCGAGACCGCGACCGGGGTGGGCGGGCCGCCGCTGGCGCTGCTCTACCAGCACCGCCCGCCGGCCACGCTGCGCGCCACCATCGCCTTCTGCTTCCTCGTCGGCGAGCTGGTGTCGCTGGCCCTGCTCAGCGTCTCCGGGCGGCTGGGGATGGACGCGGTCCAGTCGGCCGCCATCCTGCTGCCGGCGGTGCTCATCGGCAGCAGCGCCAGCCGGCTCGTCCACGGCCGCATCGGCCAGCGTCAGCTGCGCACCGGCGTCCTGCTGTTCTCGCTGGTGTCCGGCGTGGTGCTGATCGTGCTTCGCTGATCAGACCCCGCCGTCATGGACGCTCGGGCGGCGCCGGCCTCGCGCGCCGGGTTGCCGCCTGTGCCTCGAGAAAGCGGACCAGGCGCTGCAGGTCGGGATCGACGATCGGATCGGTGAGCTGCAGCTCGCGGCGGCGGTCGCCCTGCTCGACGGTGATGGTGTAGTGGCGCAGGTCCGCGCCAGTCGGCGCCGGTGGTGTGGCAGCCGGCCGCTCGAACACTCTGGCAGCAGCGACCAGCGCCTCGAGCTCGTGCGCATCCGGCTGGGCAAGGCTGGCCTCGTCGATGACGACGGGCTTGGCCAGGCCCGGAAAGAAGCCCAGCCCGGTCGATGGCATCGCGAAGGTCACCCGCATCGGTTCCGCCCCTCTCATCGTCGATGTGAGACCGCCGGCGGCAAAGAGAACGACGATAGCCCCCGCGAGCCTGCGGGATACGCCGCCGGGGTCGCCGCGGCCGCTCAACTCACCTTCACGACGCCTACCTGCGCCCATGCGTCCGCCACTGCCTGCTGCTCGACGCCGCCGGCGCCGTGGAGCCGGCTCGCCACATCGATGGTCAGGTGCGCGAACTCCTCGAAGCTCGGCTCCGTCGTGAGCCGGCTGTCGCGCAGCGTCTCGTACCAGATCCGGCCCAGCTTCTCCCACGTATAGCCGCCGATCGCCACGGCGGCCAAATGGAAGGCGCGGTTCGGGATGCCCGAATTGATGTGCACGCCGCCATTGTCCTGCCAGGTGGTGACGAAATCGTCCATGTGCCCCGGCTGCGGGTCCTTGCCGAGTACCGGGTCGTCGTAGGCGGTGCCGGGCTGGCTCATCGAGCGCAGGGCGACGCCGTTGACGCCTGTGGCCAGGAGGCCGGCGCCGACCAGCCAGTCCGCCTCGGACGCGGTCTGGTTCAGCACGCGCTGCTTGATCATCACGCCGAACGCGTCCGAGAGATGCTCGTTCAGGGCGCCGGGCTGGAACATGTAGACGAGACCCGCCTCGTCCTCGGTGACGCCGTGGGCCAGCTCGTGGCCAATCACATCGAGGGCGATGGTGAATCGGTTGAAGAGCTGCCCGTCGCCGTCGCCGAAGACCATCTGCCGGCCGTTCCAGAACGCATTGTTGTAGTTCTGGCCGTAATGGACCGTGGCATTGAGCGGCATGCCCTCATCGTCGATCGAGTTGCGGCCGAACAGGTCCTGGTAGAAATCCCAGGTGTGCCCGAGGCCGTCATAGGCCTCGTCGACCGCGGCGTCGCCGGTGGCCGCGGCACCTTCGGCGCGCACCTGGCTGCCGGGCAGGGTCTCGGCGTTGCTCGCCGTGAAGATCGTGCGCTGCTTGGCGGCGGTGAGGCCCAGGACCCGCCGTCGCCGCTGCGCCATCGGGATCTGGGCGGCGAGGCTAGCCCGCAGCGCGCGAAAGGTCTGGTCGCTGGCCAGCGTGGCGGTGGCGGCGGCGCGCTGCGACGGGGACCCGTTCCGGGCAATGGCACCCAAGAGGTAGGGTGGCAGGATGCAGAAGATCGAATGCCGATGCGGTAGCGTGCACATGCGTCTTCCCCTCTGTTTGGCCCTTGGGCCCGACAGAGTACCCGATCCGGGCACGGCCAGGAGTGATTTTCGACACAAACTCGATGGGCTGGCCGCGGGCCAGGGAAGCTCGACGGTCGGGCGCCTCGACCGCGCACCCTTAGCCGCGTGGCCGCCAGGGCAGCATGGATTGCAGCACGCCGTCCCGGAAGACGAGCCCGTGCAGCAGGGCGGCGCCCAAATGGGCGAGGATGGTAAGGAAGAGCATGAACGCGAGGACGGTGTGGGCTGCCCGCAGGAAGGCGTAGAGCGTGACGTCGTGCGGCAGGATCGGCGGCAGCTGCCAGGCGCCGTAGAGCACGATGGGGTAGCCGGCCGCCGAGAGCATTCCCCAGCCGACGAGCGGCAGGGCTACCATCAGCGCGTAGAGGACCGCATGCGAGGCATGGGCGACGGCGCGCTGCCAGCCGGGCATGCCCGCGGGCAATGGCGGCGCCGGATGGAAGAGGCGGTTGAGCAGGCGGATGGCGACGAGGACCAGGAGCAGCATGCCCAGCGGCTTGTGGATCGCGACCAGTCTTGCAT
>JAPJRA010000248.1 GCA_030824835.1 Geminicoccaceae bacterium
GCTACGTGACCACGATCGGCCTGTCGCAGATCGCCGGGGCGCAGTTCCTGCACGTCTACAAGCCACGCCACTGGATCAATTGCGGCCAGGCCGGCCCCTTGGGTTGGACGCTGCCGGCGGCGCTGGGCGTGCGCGCGGCCGACCCCGACCGCAACATCGTGGCCCTGTCCGGCGACTATGACTTCCAGTTCATGATCGAGGAGCTGGCGGTGGGCGCGCAGCACAAGCTGCCCTACCTGCATGTCGTCGTGAACAATTCCTATCTCGGCCTGATCCGCCAGGCGCAGCGCGGCTTCCAGATGGATTTCGAGGTCAGCCTCGCCTTCGACAACATCAACAGCGACGACGTGGGCGGCTACGGCGTCGACCATGTGGCGGTGGCCGAGGGGCTGGGCTGCAAGGCGGTGCGGGTGAAGAGCCCCAACGAGTTCAAGGAGGCGTTCGCCACCGCCAAGAAGCTGATGCAGGAGCATCAGGTGCCGGTGGTGCTAGAGTTCATCCTCGAGCGGGTGACCAACATCTCGATGGGCACGGACCTGCACAATGTCAGCGAGTTCGAGGAGATCTTGTGCCTCGACCCGTCGCTGCGGCTGGACCAGGTCTCGGGCTCGGTGCTGCAGACGGCCGAGGCGCCGAAATAGATTCTCAGCGCATGGTGCGCCGGTCGAGGGCGCTGCGGGTCAGCTGCTCCAGATGGTCCATCAGCAGGTTGGCGCCGGCGGCGGCGTCCTCGGCGTCGCCGGCGACGATGGCCTTGAGGATGACGGCGTGGGTCTCGGAGTTTTCCGGGAAGCCGCCCGTCTCCTCGATGAAGGCGTACCAGAACCGGCGCGACAGGCTGTGGATCACGCCGATGCTGCCGGCGAGGATCGAGTTGTGCGCCGCCTGCGCCTCAACCTCGTGGATGGAGCGGGTCGCATGCACGTAGCGGACCGGGTCCGCCGCCTTGGCGGCAGCACGGATCTCCACGGCCAAGCGTGCCATCTCGGCGCGCTCACGATCCAGGGCGCGCTTGGCGGCGAGGCGCACGACCGTGCTCTCGAGCGGGCGGCGGACCTCGAGCAGCTCAAGCTGCTTGACCACATCGATCGGGGCCACCAGCACGCCGCGCCGCGGGTGGATCTCGACGAAGCCCTCGAACTTCAGCCGCTGCAGGGCCTCGCGGATCGGGGTGCGGCCGCAGCCAAGCTGCTCGCTCAGCTGGTTTTCCGAGATCATCGAGCCCGGCCGGAGCCGGCGAGTGACGATCAGCTCCTCGAGCGCCCGATAGGCCGCCTCCGCTAGGGTCTCGCCCGGCACTTCGACGGACCGTCCACTCGCCTGCAACACGATAGTGCTCATTCTTCCTGACCGAGATCCACGCTGCCGTACCGGCGCAATGTAGCCGTTGACCACCTGATGGCCAACTGATATATCAGTTGTCGACAAAAAGGGCGCTTGGGCCGCGGCAGGAACCAAGACGTCATGGGCTTGCTGCGGACCGACGGCACGGCTGGGATGGCAGGCTCCGTAGGGCGGAGCGATAATCGGGAGGAAGGTATTCATGACCGCTTTACTTCGCTCATTGGCGTTCGGCGCCTGTATCGCGCTGGCCATGCCGGCGACGGCACGCGACCTGAGGTCGGCCGATACCCATGTCGACGGCTATCCGACCGTCGAGGCCGTCAAGTACATGGGAGAACTACTCAGCCAGCGGACCGATGGCAGGCTCGGAATTCAGGTATTCCATTCGGCGCAGCTCGGCGAGGAGAAGGATACCATCGAGCAGACGCAGTTCGGCGCGCTCGACATGAACCGCATCAACATGGCGCCGCTGAATCAGGTTGCGCCCGAGACCATCGCGCTGGGGATGCCGTTTCTGTTCCGCGATGTCGATCACCTGCACAAGGTGCTGGACGGGCCGATCGGCGAGGAGATCCTGGCCGCCATGGAACCGCACGGCCTGATCGGTCTCGCCTATTACGATTCCGGTGTGCGCTCGTTCTACAACTCCAAGCACCCGATCACGTCGCTCGACGACATGAAGGGCATGAAGCTGCGGGTCATCCAGTCGGACGTGTTCATCGCCATGGTCGAGGCGCTGGGCGCCAACCCGACCCCGATGCCGTTCGGCGAGGTGTACAGCGCCATCCAGACCGGCGTGGTCGACGGCGCCGAGAACAACTGGCCCAGCTACTGGAGCTCGCGGCACTTCGAGGTCGCCAAGTATTACAGCCTCACCGAGCACTCGATGACGCCCGAGATGCTGGTCATGTCGAAGATGACCTGGGACACGCTGTCCCCCGAGGACCAGAAGATCGTGCGCGAGACGGCCAAGGAGTCGGTCGGCAAGATGCGCGAGCTGTGGCAGGCCAGCGAGATCCAGGCGCACAAGACCGTCGTCGACGGCGGCTCGCAGGTCAACGAGGTCGACAAGCAGCCGTTCATCGACGCCATGGCGCCGGTCTACAAGCGGTTCGCAGCCGATCCCAAGGTCAATGACCTGATCGAGCGGATCAAGGCGGTCCAATGAGTTCCCCGGCGCATCCTCCCGCGATGCCGACCACGCATCCGGGGCTGCGCCGCCTGACCAAGGTGCTGGGCGTGTTCGCACGCCTGGCCCTGTGGGTGAGCGGGGTCGGCCTCGTCATCATGACGGCGGCGATCGGCTGGCAGATCTTCGGCCGCTTCGTCCTCAATAACTCGCCGACCTGGACCGAGCCGGTCTCGCTGCTGCTGATGCTCTACTACATCCTCCTCGCGGCCGCCGTGGGCGTACACGAGGGCTTCCATCTCAGCCTCGACCTGTTCCGCAGCCTGGCGCCCGAGCGTATGCGCCGGGCGTTCGACTACGCCAACCACGCGATCGTCGGCGCGTTCGGTCTGGCGATGGCCTGGTACGGGGTCGCCCTGGCGCGCGCCACCTGGACCAACAAGATCGCGGTCCTGGATCTGCCGCAGGGCGTCAGCTACCTGCCGATCGGCCTTTCCGGCGCACTGATCGCCCTGTTCTCGCTCGAGCATCTTCTCGTCCTTTTCTCCGGCCAGCCGGATCCAGTCGATGAAACGGCGCGGGCTCAAGCGGCTCTCGGGGAGTAGGCCAAGATGGCAACCTTGATCCTGTTCGGCACCTTCATCGTGCTGCTGTTCATCGGCGTGCCCGTGGCCTTCGTGCTCGGCATCTCGGCGCTGGCCACGGCCGTCTACATGGGCTTGCCGCCGCTGGTGGTCTTCCAGCGCATGGCGTCGGGCATGAACGTCTTCGCCCTGATGGCGATCCCATTCTTCATCTATGCCGGCGACCTCATGCTGCGCGGCGCGATCGCCGAGAAGCTGGTGCGGTTCGCGTCCGCCATGATCGGCCACCTGCGCGGTGGCCTGGGGCTGGTCAACGTCATGGCCAGCACGTTCTTCGGTGGCGTCTCCGGCTCGGCGGTGGCCGACGCCGCCGCGGTTGGCGGCCTGATGATCCCGCAGATGCAAAAGCGCGGCTATGCGGTCGACTACGCGGTCAACGTGACCGTGGTCTCGTCGGTGATCGCCCTGATGATCCCGCCGAGCCACAACATGATCATCTACTCGATCTCGGCCGGCGGCTCGATCTCGATCTCCGATCTGTTCACCGCCGGCATCGTGCCAGGCCTGCTGCTCGCCGTGCTGCTGATGATCACGGCCTATATCGTTGCCAGGCGGCGAGGCTATCCGGCCGAGCCGTTTCCCGGCTGGCAGGCATTCGGGACCATCTTCGTGGCCGCGGTGCCGGGCCTGCTGCTGGCGGCGATCATCGTCGGCGGGGTCCGCTCGGGCATTTTCACGGCGACGGAGAGCTCGACCATCGCCGTGCTCTATTCGATGCTCATCACCGCCATCGTCTACCGCAGCTTGAGCTGGGAAGACTTCAAGATCGCGACGCTGGGCGCCGTCCGCACCACGGCCATGGTGCTGCTGGTGATCGGCACCGCCTCGGCGTTCGGCTTCATGCTGGCGCTGCTGCAGATCCCGGCGGCGATGATCAACCTGATGACCTCGCTCAGCGACAACCCGATCGTGATCTTCCTGCTGATCAACCTGATCCTGCTCGTGCTCGGCTGCTTCATGGACATGGCGCCGCTGATCCTGATCACGACGCCGATCTTCCTGCCGGTCGTGACCAAGTTCGGCATGGACCCGGTGCATTTCGGCATCGTGCTCGTG
Organism: Geminicoccaceae bacterium; assembly: GCA_030824835.1. GTDB lineage: Bacteria > Pseudomonadota > Alphaproteobacteria > Geminicoccales > Geminicoccaceae > Benzoatithermus. The sequence goes on from JAPJRA010000248.1 coordinate 4,174, forward strand.
CTCAATCTCGGCATCGGCCTCTGCACACCGCCCGTCGGCTCCGTGCTGTTCGTCGGCTGCGCCGTCGGCAAGATCCCGATCACCCACGCCGTCCGCACCATCTGGCCGTTCTATCTCGCCGCTTTCGCCACGCTGATGCTGGTGACCTACGTGCCGGTGATCTCGCTCGGCCTTCCTCACCTCTTCGCCAAGTAGGAATTGATGATGACCAAGGTGGCCCTGTCCGGAGCCAGCGGCAATATCGGCCAATTCCTGCGCCCGGCACTGCTCGAGCGCGGGGTCGACCTGCGCTCCGCCGGCGGCAGGCGGCCGCTGACGCCGCTGCGGCCGGGCGAGGACGTCATGCATGGCGACCTTACCGAGCCCGCCGTGGTCGACCAGCTGCTCGAGGGTGTCGACGTCCTGATCCACATGGCCGGCACCAGTGTCGAGCGGCCCTTGCCCGAGATCATCCAGAACAACCTCGTCGGTCTGTACGCCGTCTATGAGGGTGCCCGTCGGCACAAGGTGAAGCGGATCGTCTTCGCCAGCTCCAATCATGCGATCGGCATGCATCCGGTCGAGGCAAAGCTGGATCTCAACTGCGACTTCCGACCGGACTGCTTCTACGGCCTCAGCAAGATGTGGGGCGAGGGCCTGGCCCGCATGTATTGGGACAAGCACGGCATCGAAGGGATCAGCGTGCGTATCGGCAGCGCCCTGCCGCGCCCGACCGAGTTCCGCCACCTCAGCACCTGGTTCGGCCTCGACGACCTGCTGTCGATGATGCTGCGCTGCATCGAGGCCGAGAACGTCGGCTATCTCGTCGCCTGGGGCGTGTCGAACAACACCCGCGCCTACTGGAAGCCTGTCGGCGCCGAGCGACTGGGCTACCAGCCGGTGCAGAATGCCGAGGAGTTCGCTGCGGAGATCCTGCGGCAACCGAATCCGCTCGACGCGACGGCGCAGCGCTACCAGGGCGGTGGTTTCGTGACCCAGGACTTCACCCCTGTCGACCAGCGGCCGGGAGCCTGAGACGATGACCGCGCTGTCCGCGGCAACACGTGAGCAGCTCGCGACGGTCAGCACCGCGACGCTGACGAGCTGTCTGTTCAAGCGAGGTCTGCGCAACCAGTTCATCCAGGACGTCCGGCCGCTGAACCCGAACGCGGGCACGATGGTCGGCGAGGCGTTCACCTTGCGCTACATGCCGGCGCGCGAGGACCTCAACCCGATGACGGTGTTCCAGAACCCCAATCATCCGCAGCGCCGCGCGGTCGAGATGTGCCCGGCCGGTGCCGTGCTGGTGATGGACAGCCGCAAGGATGCACGTGCGGCGTCGGCGGGCTCGATCCTGATCTCGCGCCTGATGGTGCGCGGCGCCGCCGGCGTGGTGACCGACGGCGGCTTTCGCGACTCGGCCGAGATCGCGCGGCTGGCGATGCCAACTTTCCATCACCGCCCATCCGCGCCGACCAACCTGACCCTGCATCAGGCGATCGACATCAACGTGCCGATCGGTTGCGGCGATGCACCGGTGTTCCCGGGCGATGTGATCGTGGGCGACGCCGATGGCGTCGTGGTGCTGCCGGCCCATCTCGCCGCGGAGATCGCGACCGAGGCCGTAGGCATGACGGCGTTTGAGGATTTCGTCGCCGAGCAGGTGCTGAAGGGCCGCTCGATCATCGGCCTCTACCCGGCGACGCAGGAACAGACCCATGCCGACTTTGCGGCATGGCGCGAGGCGAACGTACGATGACCGGCCGCTGCAAACGCGTCGCCGCCGCATGTCGTCGTGGAAGAGTGGAATCGAGATGAGCCGGAAGAAGCCGGAAGAGCTGCGCAGCCACCGCTGGTACGGCGTCAAGGACCTGCGCTCGTTCGGGCACCGGTCGCGCACCGCGCAGATGGGATACGACCGCTCGGACTATGCCGGCAAGCCGGTGATCGCGATCATCAACACCTGGTCCGACAT
>JAPJRA010000249.1 GCA_030824835.1 Geminicoccaceae bacterium
GGCCGTGGTGGGTGCCGGCCCGGCCGGTCTCGCCTGCGCGCACAAGCTCGCGACCCTGGGCCATGCGGTGACCATCTACGAGGCCCGGGACAAGGCCGGCGGGCTCAACGAGTACGGCATCGCCGCCTACAAGACGGTGAACGGCTTCGCGCAGGCCGAGGTCGACTGGATCCTGGGCGTCGGCGGGATCGAGCTGCGCACGGGCGTCCGGCTCGGCCGCGACGTCGACCTCGCCGGGTTGCGCCGCGACCACGACGCGGTTTTCCTGGCCATGGGCCTGGGCGGTGTCAACGTGCTGGGGCCCGACGAGGACGGGCTCGAGGGCGTCATGGACGCCGTGGCCTACATCGCCGCCCTGCGCCAGGCTGTGGACCTCGCCGCCCTGCCGGTCGGCCGCCGCATCGTCGTCGTCGGCGGCGGCATGACGGCGATCGACATCGCGAGCCAGACCAAGCGCCTGGGTGCCGAGGACGTCACCATCGTCTACCGGCGCGGCCCCGGGCAGATGGGCGCCTCGCGCTACGAGCAGGAGGTGGCGCAGACCGACGGCGTGCTGTTGCGCCACTGGCTGCGCCCGAAACGGCTCCTGGGCCAGGACGGCCGGCTCGTGGGCGTCGAGCTGGAGTACACGGACGGTAGGCCCGGCACGCTGAGCCTGCCCTGCGACCAGCTGTTCAAGGCGATCGGCCAGACCTTCGTGCCGGCCGACCTCGACGGCTCGGGCGAGCTTCTGGAGCTGCAGCATGGGCGGATCGCCGTCGACGCCGAGCGTCGCACCTCCGTCGCCGGGCTGTGGGCGGGCGGCGACTGTGTCGCCGGCGGCAAGGACCTGACCGTGGCCGCTGTCGAGGACGGCAAGCAGGCCGCCCTCTCCATCGACCGCCATCTGGCCGCCGCCGCCGCCCGCGCCGCCTGAGGAGCGAAAGACCATGGCCGATCTGCGCGTCGAGTTCTGCGGCATCAAGGCGCCCAACCCGTTCTGGCTGGCCAGCGCCCCGCCGACCGACAAGGCCTACAATGTCGAGCGCGCCTTCCGCGCCGGCTGGGGCGGCGTGGTCTGGAAGACGCTGGGCGAGGACCCGCCCGTGGTCAACGTCAACGGCCCGCGCTACGGCGCCATCCATGCCCAGGATCGCCGCGTCATCGGCTTCAACAATATCGAGCTGATCACCGACCGGCCGCTCGAGGTGAATCTGCAGGAGATCAAGCAGGTCAAGCGGAACTGGCCCGACCGGGCGCTCCTGGTCTCGCTCATGGTCCCCTGCACCGAGGAGGCCTGGAAATCGATCCTGGCCCGGGTCGAGGACACGGGCGCCGACGGGGTCGAGCTGAACTTCGGCTGCCCGCACGGCATGTCCGAGCGCGGCATGGGCTCGGCCGTGGGCCAGGTCCCGGAATATGTCGAGATGGTCGCCCGCTGGTGCAAGGCCAACACCCGCATGCCGGTCGTGGTCAAGCTCACCCCCAACATCACCGACATCCGCGCGCCTGCCGAGGCCGCGCGCAAGGGCGGGGCCGACGCGGTCTCGCTGATCAACACCATCAACTCGATCATGGGTGTGGATCTCGATTCCATGACCATGTCGCCGTCCACCGACGGCTACGGCACCCACGGCGGCTATTGCGGCGTCGCGGTGAAGCCGATCGCGCTCAACATGGTGGCCGAGATCGCCCGCAGCCCGGCCACGCACGGCCTGCCCATCTCGGCCATCGGCGGCATCGAGAACTGGCGCGACGCCGCCGAGTTCATGGCCCTGGGTGCCGGCACGGTCCAGGTCTGCACGGCAGCCATGGTCTACGGCTTCAAGATCGTCCAGGAGATGGCCGCCGGCCTCTCCGACTGGATGGACCAGAAGGGCTTCACCTCGGTCGACCAGATCACCGGCCGTGCGGTCCCCCGCGTCACCGACTGGCAGCACCTGAACCTCGACTACGTGGTCAAGGCGCACATCGACCAGGACAAGTGCATCCAGTGCGGCCGCTGCCACATCGCCTGCGAGGACACGAGCCACCAGGCGATCAGCCACCTGAAGGACGGCAGGCGGCACTACGAGGTGATCGAGGCCGAGTGCGTGGGGTGCAATTTGTGCGCGGTGGTGTGCCCGGTCGACGGCTGCATCACGCTGGAGCCGATGACGCAGGGAGTGGACCCGCGGACGGGGCGGGCGGTCGGCGGGCACCGGACGTGGCTGGAGCACCCGAACAATCCGGGGGCGATGGGGGTCGAGAGAACGCGGGAATTGGCGGAATAATGGTTGCAGCGAGAAGTGGAAACCGGTTACGTAGGTTGCCTTTTTGACGGCAGTATGTCCGATTTTGCGGGCAAGAAGAGGGGAGTGAAGCGCTGTACATTGGAAATTCTGTCTATTGCCATGTTCCGATGAGATGTGCGTAGGTAAAACTTATATAGAACTGAGAACAAGATGCGTAAAGAAAAATCTCAAAAAGAAATAACTAAAATGAGCACGCAAGATCGAATATCGTTAGCAAGTGAGCGCGCTGATGAGATGTGGCAGTATATAGTTCGATTGATTCGAACCCATAAAAATAATGAAATTCTTCTTTATACCGATACGCTTTCTTCACAAATACCTCCATCGCATGCCGCGCACGCTTACAATGATTTTCAGCGAACAATGTGGTTGGGTGAACTAGTAAAACTGACCGCAATGTGGGATGATTTAGATTTGGACAAATGTTCCATTCCAACTATAGTTGCATTGACAGACAATTCTGCAGTATGCCGGACACTTTATCGTAGCCGGGCGAAGGACGCAGGTGCTCTCGGGAATCGAATAAAATGGTCCGATATTGCAAATCCAAATATCGCTCGGCATAGATTATTTCTACAGGAACTGGCACGTATCAGAGCAGCGTGTGAAAAGGAATGGCAAGTAGGCATCGAAGACGCAAAACTGGTCGCAAAGTCGAAAGAACTTAAGGCCGTAAGGGACTACCGAAACAGTGAATTCGCTCACAATCTAAGAACTATATCCTATACCGGAGTATCGACACCGATTTCAATGAAATATGGCTACGAGAAACAGATCTTGGAGAAAACAATCAAAATCGCCAATGGTCTGAATGGCGTCATCAGAGATGCTCATTTTGACTATGAAATGAGCGTTCAAGGCGCAGAAAAGAGCGCTAAAGAACTCTGGCTTTCGTGTAAGTTCACTTTATAGTTAACAGAGAGGAAATGGGGTCAGGACACATTCCCGCGGCAGCTGCGGGAGGCCCATCGATCGATTTCCGATTCGCCGGCCACTACCATAGCCGCCGCACACCGTAAGCGTCGAAGATCTCCTCGTTGGAGATCAGGGTTAGATCGGCCGTGATCGCCTGTGCGATCAAAAGGCGGTCGAACGGGTCGCGATGTGGGCCGGGCAGGCCGCCCGCCCGCTCGGCGCCCCGCGCGTCCAGCGGCAGGTGGTCGAAGCCGTGGGCCTGGACCGTGCCGACGAGATCGGCGGCAATTCCAGGCTGGAGTGGCAGCTTACCCAGCCGGTGCTTGGTGGCGATCTCGAAGATCGACACGGCGCTCACGAGCACGGTCGCGTCGTCGGGGTCGATGGCCTGTCGCGCGACCCTGGACAGGCGTAGGTCACCGCCGAGCCACCAGAGCAGCGCATGCGTGTCGAGCAGCAGGCGCACCGGCTCAGCCGCCCTCCCAGATCTTCAACTCATCGTCGGGTAGCGGTTCGAAGAAGCTGTCGGGCACCGCGATCTGGCCCGCGAGCGAGCCGAACCGGCGCTTCGGCTTCAGCACCTCCAGCGGCACCAGTCGCACCACCGGTTTGTTCCCGCGCGCGATCACCACCTCCTCGCCCCGCAACGCCTGCTCGATCAGGCGGGAGAGGTTGGTCTTCGCGGCATGCACGGTAACGACGGCCATGACGGCATTTCCTATTAGCTAATGAGATAGCTAATAGGATGGGTGCCCCGGCGCAAGACGTGTCGCGCGACGCCAATTCGGAGCAGGGGCGACCGTCGAAGGCGGCGATCGGCGTAGCCCCCGCGATGCCTAGGATCAGGATCCTTGACGATTATCAACCACTGCGCGATAAACTCGACGATCACCTAATGGATCGGAGATCCTCATGCCCGAGGCCCCCGCCGAGCCGCCCGAGACAACCCCTGTCTTCTCCGCCGAGGACGCCATGGAACTCGACCGCCTGCGTGCCGCCGTCCTTGCCGACTGGATGCCCCGTGACGCCTACGAGCGCCACTGGACGGGCGAGCTGGTGGCCGGCATGCACCGTCAGCAGTGCCTGCGCCGGCTCGAGCTCAGGGCCCTGGCAGTGGCCGAGCAGCAGAGCCCGCCGACGGAGCCCACGGTTCGCGCCCTTCTGGCCTTCGCCCGCTACGGTGCCCGCATCGACCACGATATCGGCCGGGCCCTGCGCGCCCTGCGTGTCCTCAAAAGCCGGCCGGACGCGCATCTGGCGGAAACCCCGCCGCGCACGTCTGAACCCGAGCGGCCCGCCGCAGCGCCCGCGCGCACGCCCGAACCCGAGCCGTGGGCCGAGGCCATCGACGCCATCATGGCCCAGGGCGGGACGCCGGCGCCGATGAACCGCCATGAGCGCCGCCGCCTCGACGCCCTGGCCCGCAAGGCGCAGCGCCAGGCGGCGTAGGCAGGCGCCTCGTTCCGGTTCACCCGATGGCGGCCTCCCTGGGAAGGCCGCGCGATCTCATTCCGCTTCGACGGCCGCCACCACCGGCGTCGCCGTGGTGCCTTCGACGCGCTCCGGCTCGATGACGGCTGCGGCGTCCGGCGCCGCGACAGCCATCTCCGGCGCTTCCGCTTTCTGCAGGCCACTCGGCAGCCCGCGGCGAATCAACACGACGAGCGAGCGCGGCTCGATCGGGTAGGTGCTGGCGGCGTCGTGACGGGCGCCGACGGCATCGTCCGCGGCCGTGTCGATCAGCACCTCCCAGCTCTCCCCCATCTCCTCGGACGGCAGGACGAAGGACATGGCCTCGTGAAAGGCGTTCATCAGGACGATGAAGCCGCTGTCGAGCTCCTGCCGGCCGCCGGTCGAATAGTACAGCTCGCCGGCATCCCCACTGAGCAGGAAGCCCATGCAGCGGGCCTCGGCGAAGTGCCAGTCGTCGTCGCGCTGCTCGCGACCCTCGGGATTGAGCCAGACGATGTCCTTGACCTCGGTGCCGGGAATGCGGTTGCCGCGAAAGAAATGCGGGCGGCGGAACACCGGATGCTCGCGGCGTAGGCGCGTGAGCAGCTGAACGAAGGCCAGCAGCTCCATGTCGGCCTCGTCCCACTTGATCCAGGCGATCTCGCTGTCCTGGCAGTAGGCATTGTTGTTGCCGTGCTGGGTGTTGCCGATCTCGTCGCCGGCGAGCAGCATCGGCACGCCCTGCGAGAGCACGAGGGTCGCCAGCAGGTTGCGCTGCTGCCGGCGACGCAGCGCCAGGATGGCCGAATCGTCGGTCTCACCTTCGGCACCGCAGTTCCAGCTGTCGTTCTCGTTGATGCCGTCGCGATTGTCCTCGCCGTTGGCCTCGTTGTGCTTGTCGTTGTAGCTGACGAGATCGTGCAGCGTGAAACCGTCATGCGCGGTGATGAAGTTGACCGACGCCGTCGGCCGGCGTCCCTGCGAGGCCAGCATGTCCGCGGAGCCGGTCAGGCGCGCCGCCAGCTCCTGGATCTGGTTGGCTTCGCCCTTCCAGTAGCGGCGCGAGGTGTCGCGGAACTTGCCGTTCCACTCCGACCAGCCGGGGGGAAAGCCGCCGACCTGATAGCCCCCGGCGCCGAGGTCCCACGGCTCGGCGATCAGCTTGACCTTCGACAGCACCGGGTCCTGGCGCACCGCGTCGAGAAACCCGGAGCCGTAGTCGAAGTCGAACGGGTCGCGCGCCAGCGCCGAGGTCAGGTCGAAGCGGAAGCCGTCGACGTGCATGGACTCGACCCAGTAGCGCAGGGAATCCATGACCATCTGCAGCACCCGTGGATGCGACAGGTTCAGCGTGTTGCCGCAGCCGGTGCAGTCCCAGTAGAAGCGCGGGTCCTCGGGGCTGAGCTTGTAGTAGGACGCGTTGTCGATGCCCTTGAACGACAGCGTCGGCCCCAGATGGTTGCCCTCGGCGGTGTGGTTGTAGAC
>JAPJRA010000250.1:0-2199 GCA_030824835.1 Geminicoccaceae bacterium
GGCGACAGGGGCCTAGGCGTTGTCCCGGCGGATCGGCGCGCGGAGGGCAGCGCGGCCGTGGCGGCAAATTTGCATGACCTGCGATGGGGGCATGCTGGGCTGACGCCAGCTGGCCGGAGGCTCGATGTCGCCCGATACCCTGGACAGGAAGCGCGCCGTGGCAAGAAACTCCGCCCTTGTCGGTCCGAGATATCCGCAGGTCGTCGTGCTGGTGGGCGCCACCGGCGATCTGTCGCGACGGAAGCTGTGGCCCGGGCTGTTCCATCTCGCCAGCGCCGGGTTCATTCCCGGCTGTCGGATCATCGGCGTCTCGCTCGACGATATCGACGTCGACGGCTTGCGGACCATCGTGCGCGACGCGCTCGACCGGTTCTCCATGCGCAAGGTGAGCGACGACGACTGGGCCTCCTTCGCGCCGACGATCGACTATGTGTCACTGAGTGCCGGTGCCGGGGCCCTGAAGAGGGCGGTGCAGGCGGCCGAGCAGTCGCTGGGCGGCGAGATCCGCCGCGTGCATTATCTAAGCGTGCCACCCAAGGCGGCCCTGCCGGCCGTGAAGCTGCTGGCCGAGGCCGAGCTCGTGGCCGGCTGCCGCATCATCATGGAAAAGCCCTTCGGCACCGACCTTGAGACCGCAGTGTCGCTCAATCACCAGCTGCACAAGTACTTCTCCGAGGATCAGATCTTCCGCATCGACCATTTCCTGGGCAAGGAGGCGGCGCAGAACATTCTGGCGTTCCGCTTCGGCAACGGGCTGTTCGAGCCGATCTGGAACCGGAACTTCATCGATCACGTCCAGATCGACGTGCCGGAGACACTGGGGCTCGGCACGCGGGCGGGCTTCTACGAGCAGACCGGCGCTTACCGCGACAGGGTCGTGACCCACCTGTTCCAGATCCTAGCCTTCATGGCCATGGAGGCGCCGACGGCCCTGGAGCCGGCGCCGATCAGTGAGGAGAAGAACAAGGTCTTTCGCAGCATGATGCCGCTAGAGCCCAAGGACGTCGTGCGTGGGCAGTATGTCGGCTACCGGGCGGAAGACGGGGTCGATCCCGAATCGGACACCGAGACCTTCATCGCCCTGAAATGTGGGATCGACAACTGGCGCTGGGCCGGCGTGCCGTTCTTCCTGCGCACGGGCAAGCGGCTGGCGGAGGGGCAGCGGATCATCTCGATCGCGTTCCGCGAGCCGCCCAAGAGCATGTTCCCCGCCGGCTCCGGTGTCGGCGCGCAAGGGCCGGACCATTTGACGTTCGATCTGGCGGACGCCTCGAAGATGTCGCTGTCGTTCTACGGCAAGCGCCCGGGCCCCGGCATGCGGCTGGACAAGCTGAGCATGCAGTTCGCCATGCACGACACAGGCTGGATCGGCGACGTGCTCGAGGCCTATGAGCGGTTGATCCTCGATGCGATGCGCGGCGACCATACGCTGTTCACGACCGCCGAGGGCATCGAGCGGCTGTGGAAGGTGTCGGATCCCCTGCTGGAGACGCCGCCGCCGGTCCGCCTCTACCAACCCGGCTCTTGGGGGCCGAAGTCGATCCACCAGCTGATCGCTCCCCACGCCTGGCGGCTGCCTTTCGAGCGGGCGTGGCGCGACCCCAACAACACGGGCAGCTAGCGCGATCGGCCTTTCATCGGCCGCCAACATGCTGATCCAGAACGTGGCTGTGCCCTAACGGGCCGGCGCTTGGCGGCTGGCCGATTTCGGCGCGGCCGGGCCGCTGGTGGTTTCGGTCGCTCCCCCTGCCGGCAGCCGCTACACCTAACCGGACATCGGGCTGGACGGCAGGCTCGACCTGCCCGAGCTCGGCATCAACGCGCGCCGCACCCTTGGACCAGAGCGACCATCGGAGTCTGGTTGCCGCCGGCGACGTGGGCGGTGTCGGCACAAGTGACCGATACAGCGCCGAGGCCTTCGGCCCGATCGGCTACCGGGTGCTGCATCAGAAGTGCGGGGATGGCGGCGGCCGCGACCGGTGGAAACGATAGGAAAGATGGGACCGATGGCGATCGGCCATGCGCACGGTTACTTGGTGGTCTCGCGGATGCTGGTAATGTGTGCGGCATGATGAGGATCGCTGCCGCCCTGTTTCTCGCCGCCGTCTGCCTGATCGGCCGACTCGCGAACGCCGAAACGTCCGCGGGCTTTGTGGGTGCCGCGGTCTGCGCCAGCTGTCATGCCGAGGAGACCACGGC
>JAPJRA010000250.1:2209-6118 GCA_030824835.1 Geminicoccaceae bacterium
GCACGGCTCGCAGCACGACCAGGCGATGCAGGAGGCGACGCCCGCCACCGTGCTCGGCGATTTCGACGATGCCTCCATCACCCAGTTCGGCGTCACCTCGCGCTTCTACCGCAAGGGCGAGGAGTTCTGGACCCAAACCGAGGGGCCCGACGGTGCGCTGCACGACTACAAGATCGACTACACGTTCGGCGTCTACCCGTTGCAGCAATACCTGATCGCCTTCCCGGGCGGTCGCTGGCAGGCGCTGAGCATCGCCTGGGATACGCGGCCGAAGGAGCAGGGTGGCCAACGCTGGTTCCATCTCTATCCCGACGAGAAGATCGCCCATGACGACGAGCTGCACTGGACGGGGATCAATCAGAACTGGAACTGGATGTGCGCCGACTGCCACTCGACCAATCTGCGGCGCAACTATGACCTGAAGGCCGACAGCTACCACACGACCTGGTCGGCGCTCGATGTGTCGTGCGAGTCCTGCCATGGGCCAGGCTCGGCCCATGTCGCCTGGGCCGAGGCCGGCGCGCCGGCCGACGACCCGGCACAGGGGCTGACCGTGCTGCTGCGCGACCGCGGCCAGGACCAATGGGCCTTTCCGGAGGGCGCGCGCATCGCGCAGCGTATGACGCCGCTGCCCAAACATACGGAAACCGAGGTCTGCGCCCCCTGCCATGCCCGCCGCGCGCCGCTGGCGGACGGCTACACGATCGGGCAGCCGCTGCTCGACGCCTATCGGCCATCGCTTCTCGATCCAGGGCTCTACCATGCCGACGGCCAGATCGACGGCGAGGTCTACAATTACGGCTCGTTCCTGCAGAGCAGGATGTACCGGGCCGGGGTCACCTGCTCCAACTGCCACGAGCCGCACAGCTTGAAGCTGCGGGCCGAGGGTAACGCCGTCTGCGGGCAGTGCCACCTGCCCAGCGCCTTCGATACGAAGGCGCACCATTTCCACACCGCCGGCCAGCCCGGCAGCCAATGCGTCGACTGCCACATGCCGGCCAAGACCTACATGGTGGTCGACCCGCGCCACGATCACGGCTTCCGCGTGCCTCGGCCGGATCTCGATACGGCGACCGGGTCCACGGACGCGTGCACGACCTGTCATGCCGGCAAGGAGCCCGCTTGGGCGGCCGCGCGCATCGCCGAGTGGTACGGGTCCGGCCGCCGCCGCGAGCCCGTGTTCGGCCAGGCGTTGGCGGCCGACCGCAAGGGCGCTCCCACCGCCGGAGCGGCCTTGATCCGGCTGGCCGACGACCCGCTGGCACCCGGCATCGCCCGTGCCACGGCCGTTGCCGGGCTGGAGCGGCATCTCGATCAGCAGGCGTTCGTCACCATCCAGCAGGGGCTCGGCGACCCCGACCCGATGGTCCGCCTGGCGGCGGTGGGGCCGCTCGCCACGCTCGATCCGCAGCTGCGCGCGCAGGTTGCGCTGCCGCTGCTGCAGGATCCGGTCCGCGCCGTTCGCCTGGAGGCTGCCCGCGTCCTGGCACCGGTCCAGTCCGTGGGCCTCCAACCCGAGCAGCGCACCGCGCTCGAGGCGGCCTATGCCGAGTACGAGGCGGCGCAGAAGACCCTGCTCGACCGGCCCGAGGGGTTGCTGACGCTGGGCAACTTCTACCGTGACCGCGGGCGGCTGGCTGAGGCGGAGGAGACCTACGCGACGGCGCAGCGGCTGCATCCGGGGTTCATTCCGGTCTACGCCAATCTCGCCGATCTGCTGCGCCAGCTCGGGCGCGACGATGACGGGGAGCGGATCCTAGAGCAGGGCTTGGCCATGGCACCCGCCAGTGCCGAGCTGACCCATGCGCAGGGTCTGCTGCTGATCCGCCAGCAGCGCTACGCCGATGCGGTCACGGCACTGGGTAAGGCCGCGAGGCTGGCACCCGACAATGGCCGCTATGCCTATGTCTATGCGGTAGCACTCCAGGAAACCGGCAAGCCCGCGGCAGGGCTGACCGTGCTGGAGCAGGCGTATCAGCGACATCCCGACGACACGGACATTCTCCTGGCGTTGGCGACGGCAAGCCTGCAGCAGGGCGACCGGGACAAGGCGCTCCGCTACACGCAGGCCCTGGCGCGGCTGGCGCCGAACGACCCGAACGTACGCCGGCTGCAGGAGGCGGTCGCCCCGATCGGGCCGTGAGGACCGGGGCTCAGCTGCCGAACAGGTCGAGCTGACCGTCGAGCCGTGGCGGGCGGAACAGGTCGGTGCGCTGCGGCAGCTGCCGCCGATCGAAGCCGTGACGGGCGCGGGCCTTGGCGAAGCGCTGCGCGATCAGGTCGGCGAAGACGCCGTCGCCACGCATCCGGCTGCCGAAGCCGGGATCGTTCAGCCTGCCGTCGCGGCACTGCCGGATCAGCGACAGCACATGCCGCGCCCGTGCCGGATAGTGCGCATCGAGCCACGCCTCGAACAGCTCCTTCACCTCGTGCGGCAACCTGATCAGCACATAGCCCGCGCTGGCGGCACCCGCCGCGGCCGCGGCATCGAGGATCGTCTCGATCTCTGGGTCGGTGAGGGCGGGGATGATCGGGGCCACCATGACGCCGGTCGTGATCCCTGCAGCCGCCAGCTCGCGCATCGCCTCCAGCCGCCGATGCGGCGCTGCGGCCCGAGGCTCCAGCGTTCGGGCCAGCCGCCTGTCGAGCGTGGTGACCGAGAGATAGACGCGGGCCAGGCCGTCGCGCGCCATCCGCCGCAGCAGGTCGATGTCCCGGGTCACCAAGTCGGATTTGGTGACGATCCCCACCGGATGCCGCGCCTCCGCCAGCACTCCAGAATCCGTCGCGTGATCCGCAGCCGGCGCTCGAGCGGCTGGTAGGGGTCGGTGTTGGCGCCGAGCGAGATCGGTTTGCAGACATAGCCGGGCCGCGCCAGCTCCTGTTTCAGCAGACCCGCCGCCTCCTCCTTGACGAAGATCTTGGTCTCGAAATCCAGGCCGGCCGATAGGCCGAGATGGCCGTGGCTGGGCCGGGCATAGCAATAGACACAGCCATGCTCGCAGCCGCGATAGGGGTTGATCGACCGATCGAAGGGGATGTCCGGGGAATCGTTGCGCGCGATGATGCTGCGCGCATGATCCGGCAGCACCTGCGTCGTCGGGCTCGGCTCGTCGGCCAGCGCCTCGAGGCTGCCCCAGCCATCGTCGACCGGGGCACGGCCGAAGCGTTCGAACCGGCCTTCGGGATTGAGGGTGGCGCCGCGACCCTTATGCACCCGGGGCAGCATGCCGGCCTCCATGGTCTGGAACATAACAAGAACATATCTGCCGTCCCGCACGCTGTCGAGTGATCGTCGGCCGTCGGTTCCACGTTATGGGGTCCATTTCCTTGGGCGCTGCGCCATGTTGTGCCTGTCCGCTTTGCTCCGGAGACGCCTCGCTCATGCCGACTGTCGCCCCCTACGGCTCCTGGCCATCGCCGATCACCGCCGAGCTGATCACCGGCACCCAGGTGGGGCTCTCCAGCCCATGGCTCGACGGCGACGTCGTGTTCTGGGCCGAGAGCCGCCCGCTCGAGGGCGGGCGGACGACGCTGCTGCGTCGCGCGCCCGACTGCGCCACCGAGGAGCTCACCCCCGCACCCTTCAACCTCCGGACCCGCGTCCACGAATATGGCGGCCGTGCCTTCACCGCCCACGAGGGCATCGTCGTCGGGGTGGAGCTGAAGGATCAGCGGATCTACCGGCTGGAGCCGGGGGCGGCGCCGGTGCCGTTGACCCCGGAGTGCGGCGGCGCCCTGCGTTACGCCGACCTGGTGCTCGACCTGCCGCATCGGCGCGTGCTGGCCGTTCGCGAGGAGCACGGCGCGGCAGGCGAGCCCCAGAACACGCTGGTGGCCGTGCCGCTCGACGGCCCGCCTCAGGCCGGCCAGGTGCTGGCGCGCGGGCACGACTTCTTCGCCTACCCG
>JAPJRA010000251.1 GCA_030824835.1 Geminicoccaceae bacterium
GCGCCGGCGGCGTCGCGATCATCCGCGTCCGCGCTGCCACCGAGACCGAGGTGAAGGAGCGCAAGGATCGCGTCGACGACGCAATGCACGCCACCAAGGCGGCGGTCGAGGAAGGCATCGTCCCGGGTGGCGGCGTTGCCCTGCTCCATTCGATGAAGGCGATCGCGGACGTGACGCCGGCCAACAACGACCAGCGTTTCGGTGTCGACATCGTCCGCAAGGCGATCCAGGCCCCGGCGCGTCAGATTGCCGAGAATGCCGGTGTCGACGGTGCGGTGATCGTGGGCAAGCTGCTCGACAGCACTAGCGACATGTGGGGCTATGACGCCCAGAGCGGCGAGTTCGGCGATCTGGTCGCCAAGGGCATCATCGATCCGACCAAGGTCGTGCGCACGGCGCTGCAGCATGCGGCCTCGGTCGCCGGCCTGCTGGTGACCACCGAAGCGATGGTGGCCGACCGCCGCAAGGACGACGAGGGCGGAGCCCAAACGGGCGGCGATTCGGACTACTAGGCCCCCGCCGCGACCGTTCCCAGCAGAGCAGGGCCGCCCGGTGGGCGGCCCTGTGCGGTTTCACGCTCGGTACTCAGTTGAACTCGACGTTGACCGTGGATGGATCGGCGAGGCCGCTATAGGTCTGGCGGTGCCCAAAGCGATCGGCCACGGTGAGGCTGGCGAGCCCGTCCTGATTTGGGCAGGCAGCTATCGAGACCGAAGCATTATCGAGGATCTGGCCGGTATAGGCGACCTGTTGGCAGACATCATCGTAAACCTCGACATCCATCGGCTTGAAGGTCCGATTGACGATCTCGACGTCGACTTGATCTTCTTGCGCCCAGCCAGGCGGGGCGAACAGGCTGCCGAGAACGGCAGCCAGACCTAAGCAGCGGCGCGCCCGTGCCAGCATGGCTGCTCAGGCACTCGCCGGAATTTCGTGGATATGGATGTCGTGGGCCGAATAGCGCGTCAGGATCGCCAGCGCGTCGCGCTCACGCTCGGCATTGGCCGTGCGCACCCAGAGCAGGATACCGCCACGGTCCAGCTGCCCCTGCAACCAGTCGGCATGGCGCTGATCCATCCAGTGCGTGAACACGGTACCGAGCAGGGCGCCGGCAATGGCGGTGCCGACGATGGCCGCAGCCACCGCGCCGGCCGATGCCACGACGGTGCCGGCTGCGATCACGGTCGGCAGGACGGTCAACGAGCCGACCAGACGGGATTCACGGTCGCCGAGATTCTTGCCCGATACAAACGCCGTGCGCGGCGCCCGAGGCTCGTCCTCCAGTTCCTCGACCCGCTGATACAGATGGCCGAGCTTGCGCTCCACCGCGTCGTCGGCGGCCAGCAGGCTGATGTCGCCCTCAGCAAACCCTGCGGCCCGCAGATCCTCGACGGCGCCTTCGAGCCCCGACACATCATCGAACACAGCTACCGCCTCGCGTACCTTCTCGCCGCCGGTCGTCGCTGTCATCGTTCACCCCGCTTGGTCAGCCGCTGCACGAACAGGTTAGGCCGGTCTGCATTGCAGTTGCGTTGACGCAGATCAAGCTCTTTGGCCAACGTCGCCAACCTCACTCCTTGGGCAGCAGGAAGATTGCCGTGCCCATTGCGAGGCCGCCGAACGTGACGGCGAACCCGGCAGCAGCCAGCAGCAAGGTCAAGAACCACTGGTCCGAGCCGAGCAGCAACTGCCCCAACCTCGCCACATCGAGATAGAGCATGGTAGCCAGAATTCCCCACCCGGCAGCGATGCCGATCAGGCAGTTGCGGGCGAGAAAACGAAGAAGCCTATGATCGGGCGCCGACATGGTCATGGCCTTCATTGTCCAGCCACTATAGCAGGAAAGCGACGGCTGAAACGGGCGTTCCGCCGGTCGGGCAGGCTCGGTTCGTCGGGTTGCGCACGACGACCCCCAGACGTGGCCCGGCCGCACTTGCCAATAGGTTGGGTGTCGATTACCCACGCTGAGCTGCGGTCAGGACGGTGATGGTCAGATGCGATCCTTGATCTTGCGGGCGTTCGTGGCGCTCGGACTATTGGCGCCCGGCATCGCCGAGGCACGCTTCATGGGCGTCTACGACTACCCGTTCGTCAGTCCGTTCGCAGCCACGGTGGCGGCCACGCCTCCGGCCAACCAAGCCACGCTGCTGACACCGCGTCAGCTTGCGCAAGTCATGGAGGTCCGTCATCTCAAGGTCTTTCCCGAACGGCAGGTTCCGCCAGTCTTTTGGTACTACGGCGATGGAATGCCCTATGCGGTGCTGAAGCAGCGGCGGCCGAACGCGCCGCTGTTCTTCATCATCGGTGGCACTGGCGCCGGGTTCGATTCCGCCAAATCTCAAATGCTTGCGGGCGTGCTCTACCAAGCCGGGTTCCACGTCGTGACACTGGCCAGCCCGACGCATCCGAGCTTCATCGTTACGGCATCGTCACAGGGTGTGCCGGGTCAATTGGAAGTGGACGGGTACGACCTCTACAATGTCATGAACACCATCGCGGGGCAGTTGAGCCACGAGATTGGCATCAGCGGCTACTATGTCGGTGGCTACAGCCTCGGCGGCACCCACACCGCTTACGTCAGCTACATTGATGCCAAGGAAAAGCGGCTGAATTTTCAGAAGGCGGTGATTATCAACCCTGCCGTAGACCTTTATAATTCCGTAAACCGACTTGACAATATGGTTGCCAAGCATCTTTCTTCCGATCCTGTTGCAGTGGATAAGTTTATTGATCATATTTTTGACCAAGTAATAGCTCTTTATACGGTAAAAGATAAAGTTGATTTTACAGATAACGCGTTTCTTTATCGGGCATATACTGTACTTGAGCCGCCTGAACAGGAGCTTGAGCTACTGATCGGGTTGGTCTTTCGCATGACTTCTGCCGATATGAGCTTCACTAGCGATGTCATGACCAACTCCGGGTACTTGGTGCCCAAGAACGCCCAGCTCACATCGACGACCTCGCTCACGGATGTCATGCTCGAGGCCATGCGGCTAAGCTTCGTCAATTACATGGATGGGGTCTATGTGCCTTTCGTCCAGCGCCGCGAGCCCGACGTCACCCGGGAGCTGCTGATTGAACGCGCTAGCCTGCGTCCGATCGAGCAGTATCTGCGCAACGCCTCACGGGTCGTCATGCTGGGCACGCAGGATGACGTCATCCTGTCGCGCGACGAGGTGGACTGGCTTCAGGACGTGTTCGGCGAACGCGCCCGGATTTTTCCAACCGGGGGACATTGCGGCAGCATGGACCAGCGTGAGTTCATCCGCACCATGCTCGAACTGATTTGGGCGCCGGAGGCGAAATCGTGATCCTGAGGGGGCTGGCAGCCGCGACACTTGCGGTCATCCTGAGCGGCTGTGCGGCAACACCGGCCTACCAACTCGGAACCACCCCGGCGCAGTTCCAGCTCTCAGACAAGGAGCAGGCCGGGGATTTTCCTCTCAGGATCTACGATCCTTGGGAGGGCACCAATCGTGCCGTCTACAAATTCAATGCCCAATTCGACCGGTATATCTTTCTGCCCGCGGTAGACGCCTACGAGTTCGTCACGCCGGATTTCATCCAAGACAGAGTGACGGACTTCTTCTCGAACCTGACCGAGTTTCGGAACGCCACGAATGGGCTGATGCAGGCCCGACCCGACGTCGCTGGCCGCGCCGTCCTCAGATTCCTGATGAATTCGACCGTCGGTCTGCTCGGATTGTTCGACGTGGCCACGCCATTGGGCGTCGTGCAGCAGCCTCAGGATTTCGGCCTGACCCTGGGCCGGTGGGGTGTCGGCAACGGCCCCTATCTCGTGGTACCGGTAGTTGGACCATCCAACGTCCGTGATTTCAGTGGTTTTGTCACCGATTCGGTGATCGCCTCAACCGTACCGCCACAGTCGATTGTCACGGAGTGGGTGTACTTCAACCCGATGATGTACGTCCTCTACGCCGTAGACCTGCGGCGCAACGTCAGTTTCCGCTACTTTGGCTCGGGCTCGCCGTTCGAGTACGATCTGGTGCGATTTCTTTATACCAAACGGCGCGAGCTGGAGCTGCGGATCTCGACCTCAAGTCCGGAAAGCACCCAACTCTCGCCCAGCCGCGAGGCGGTGGAGATACCGGATAATCACGCGCCGACGGGTCGACTTCTGCCGTAGGCCAGCAGCATGACGATGATCACCAGGCCATAAATGATCTGCCTGCCGGCTTCCGGCATCTGCATGACTGACAGCACCGACGAGAGCAGCGTGATCAGGATGGTGCCGACGACGGTTCCGGCATATCGACCACGGCCACCCAGGATATTGGTGCCACCGATCACGACCGCAGCAATCGCGGGCAGGAGGTAAGCGTCACCCATGCCCTGGTAGGCCTTGGTCGAGTAGCCGGCGAGGAGGACGCCCGCGAGTCCGGCACACATGCCGCACAAGGCGAAGGCGGCGACCAACACGGCCCTTGTCGGCACGCCCGAAAGGTAGGCCGCCGCCTCGCGGTTGCCGATGGCATAGACGTAGCGGCCGAAAACGGTGCGCCGCAGCATGAAAACCATGGCTACCGATAGCAGCACCCATACCAGCAGCGCCATTGGCAGCCCCAGCACGCGCCCGGTGGCGAGAAAGGTCATGAACTCCGTGGCATGGGTCTGCGGCGCGAAGCCGCCAGTGTGCACGACCATCAGCCCGCGCAGCAGCGCGTTCACCCCAAGCGTGAAGATCATCGACGGAACCCGCAGGTAGGCCACGCCGATACCATTGAAGATGCCAACGACAAGCCCGATGCCAATGCCAACGGGGATCGCCATGGGACCGCCGATGGCCGTTGCCATCATAGCTGCCGCCGCAAGGGTCCAGGGCACCGACAGGTCGATATGGCCAAGCAGGATGACCAGCATCATCCCGGCGGCGACGATCCCCAGGAAGGCACCGACCTGCAGCTGCTGAAGGAGATAGACCGGGCTGAGGAAGGCGAGGCTGCCCTGCGTGGTCAAGGTGTAGCCGGAGCCGAAAACCAGAATCACCAGCACAAACATGCTGGCGATGGCGATCGGACGGTCGTCACCGGAAAGCTTCAGCATCAGGGTCAGCTCATCAACTGCAGGCGGTTCTTGACGCGAAACACGCGGCCTGCACCCAGCGATACGGCTGCCAGCAGGACCAAGCCCTCGAACAGCGGCTGCAGGAGCGGCGGCACGTCGAAGATCCGAAAATTGAAGGAGATTGCCCTGATGACCAGAGCCCCGACCAGCGAGCCGACGGCGCCGCCACTGCCACCGGTGAGGACCGTGCCGCCGATCACCACCGCGGCAATCGAATTCAAGGTATAGCCACCGGCCTGCGGCACGTCGGCATTTCCGCTCGATGTCTGGATGGCGAGGTAGAGGCCACCGACCCCGGCGAAAAAGCCAGCCAGCGTGAACGCGGCGAGTCGCGCCTTATCGATGGCCAGGCCGGACATATAAGCGGCGGACTCGCTCGAGCCCACAGCATAGACGTTGCGTCCGGTCACGGTCGCCCGAAAGGGCAGCCAGACCAAGACCACCACGGCGACGGTCAGCAGCAGCGGCACGGGGATCCAGGCGATTGGCTGGAACCAAGTGGCATCGCCGGCATCGAACCAGCCGTAGGTTGCAGCCAGTTCATAGAGATCGTTGGTGAACGCCCAGGCCAGATCCTTGTCGATCTCGCCTCCCGGCGTCGGCCGCAGGTAGAGGGCGATGCCGACATAGACGGCCCCGGTCGCGAGCGTCGCGATGATCGGCTGAAGCCGCCCATAGACGACGACGCAACCGTTGACGAAGCCTGCCAGCGCGCCAACGGCGAGGCAGACCACCGTGCCGGCAAGCAGAGCCACCGGCGAGCCGGACATCAGGTGGCTGGCGACGCAGTTGACCAGCGTCATCACGGCACCCACCGACAGGTCGAGGCCGCCTGCCAGAACCGGCACGGTCTGCGCCATCGCCACCATGATCAGCGCCAGGCTCTCATTGCTGTTCTGTATCAAGACGGCGGCGCTGAACCCTTTGGGGTGCAGGATGTTGTAGACGCCGTAGAAGACCAAGAAGAGAAGAATGGCGAGCGCCAGGCCCAAATTACGGCCGATCATCGTCCTAAGTC
>JAPJRA010000252.1:0-968 GCA_030824835.1 Geminicoccaceae bacterium
GTCCAGCGGGGTATCCAGCGCGATCACCAGGATGCCCGCGTCGCGCGCCTGCTTGATGGTCGGCACGATGGCCGCGGTGTCGCTGGGCGTTATCAGGATGCCCTTGGCCCCGGCCGAGATCAGGCTCTCAACCGCCGCCACCTGGGTCTCGTTGTCGCCGTCATACTTGCCGGCGAAGCTGCGCAGCTCGACGCCGAGCTCCTTGGCCTTGGCCTCGGCACCTTCCTTCATCTTGGCGAAGAACGGGTTGTTGTTGGTCTTGGTGATCAGCCCGACGATCACCTCCTCGGCCGACGCCGCGCCGGCGCCGAAGCCGGCCAGGCCGAACGCCACCAGGGCGATCGCCGTCATCGCCCGGCGGCCGACCGCAAAGGTCCGCCCGATATTTTGCTGCTGCATCGCTGCCTCCTTGATTCCCTGACACGCCACGTTTGCCTTCGGTACCCGAAGGGTCGGCGATCGTTGCCATGTTGCGCATGGCCTGCGCGCAAAATGATCAGCGCTTTTGCCTAGTGTCAACCAGAATTCTTTGATGTTATGTATAGATTCACGCAATAGCATGGAGTTCTACGTGCGGTCAGCCCAACCCGGTAGCGAGAGGGATCATCCGCTCGGCGGGGCGATCAAGGTCGCCGGTGCTGCCCGCATCCTGCACCTGATCGGCTCGGGTCGTGCCACCTCCCGGGCGTCCCTGGCGCAGGCGGCGGGGCTTTCGCGCGCCACCGTGGCCGAGCGGCTGGCGGCCCTGTTCGCCGCGGATCTCGTCCAGGAGGCCGAGGAGACCCTGCCCAGTGGCGGTCGGCCCGCCCGCGCGCTCACCCTCAACGGCCACGCAGGCCTCGTGCTCGCGGCCGAGATCGGCGAGCGGCACACCCGCGTCGCCGTCACCGACCTGACGCCTCGGATCCTGGCCCAGCACGTGGGCGAAATCGATGTCGCCAGCGGGCCGCTGCCGATCGCCACCTGGA
>JAPJRA010000252.1:978-6101 GCA_030824835.1 Geminicoccaceae bacterium
CTGCCGGTGCTGGGGATGGGGCTCAGCCTGCCGGCGCCGGTGGATTTCGGTGCCGGCCGCGTGGTCGGCCCGTCGATCATGACCGGCTGGGATGATTTCGACATTGCCGGCTGGTTCGGGCGCCGATTCGACGTGCCGGTCCTCGCGGACAACGACGTCAACATCCTGACGCTGGCCGAGTGCCGGCACGGCTGGCCGGACGCCGACCAGCTGCTGTTCATCAAGGCCGGCAACGGCATCGGCAGCGGCATCGTCATCGACGGCAAGCTGCATCGCGGGGCCCAGGGCGCCGCGGGCGACATCGGGCATATCCAGCTCGGCGCCGCGCCCCATCCATTGTGCCGCTGCGGCAAGCTCGGCTGCGTCGAGGCCCGGGCGGCGGGATGGGCGCTGGCCAGGGATCTGCGGGCCCTGGGCTTCGAAGCTACCGACGCGCGCGATGTCCTGGCTCTGGTCGGGCGCAATCAACCGGAGGCGGTGCGGCTGGTGCGCGAGGCCGGCCGGGTGCTGGGCGAGGTGGCGGCCGACTGCGTGGCCGTCCTCAACCCGAGCCGGATCATCCTGGGCGGAACGCTGGCCCGAGCGGACCAGCATCTGCTGGCGGGTGTGCTGGAGCTCGTCTACCAGCGCTCGCTGCCGCTGGCGACGAGGCAACTGCAGATCCACACCAGCCGGCTCGACGAAGCGGCGGGGATCATCGGCACGGCCCAGCTGGTGATCGAATCGCAGCTCCAGCCGGAAGCGGTCGGCAGCACCATCCTGCGCCTGATGCGCCGCCCCTGAATCTGCCGAGCGTGGCAGATCCAGAAAAGGGGCTAGAACGAGGTCGGCGCGAGGCTGTCGGGTTCCTGCGGGCCCTACAGCTTGTGCTCGGTCAGCCAGCCGATCAGCAGGTCGGCTACCTGATGGTTGTTCTTCTCGATCATCATCATGTGGCCGTTGCCGTCCAGGCCCTTCTCCGGCAGGCGGACGAAGTCGTTCTGCACGCCGGCCTGGGTCAGGTACGCGGCCGTGCAATGGTCGTAGGCCGCGTGATAGGAAGCGTCCGAGCTGACGATGATGATCGGGATGCCGGCAAGGTTGGGCAGTCGGTGCACGGGCTCGGCCTGGACGTAGCAACGGACGAGCTCGTCGCTGTCGGCCTTCTCCTGCTGGGACCCCTTCAACGCGGCGGGGTCGGTCACGGGCGGGTCGTAGGTGAGGGGCACGCGGGCTACGCCCCAGGTGCGGACGGGTTTAGCGTCGTAACCGAACCAGTCGGGAGCACCCTTGAACTCGACGTCCTGGAACGGCGGCCCGCTGGGCTCGATGCTCACGATGCCCTGGACCAGCTGCGGCCTGGCGTCGGCGATGAGCCAGCCGAACGGGCCCGACTGGCTGTGCACCAGCACGACCGCCGGACCGATGCGGTCGAGCAGGGCGGCGCCGGCGGCCTGGTTCAGCGCCTCGGTCTCGTCGCCGTCCTTCATGCTGGCGACCTGCGAGGCGTAGAACTGGTCGAACGCAGGATCGCCCTTGAGCCCGGTCCCGGGCCACTGCGTGTGCCGCTCGGCCTGCGGCCAGAGCTTGAAATTCTGGGGCGCCGTGAAGCGCTGCTCGATCCGCGTCGTGGCGTTGCGGGCATAGGGCCCGTAGGCGTCCTCGAACTGACCCGATCGCGCCCGGCCCGGCTGGTCGACGACATAGACCTCGTAACCGGCACGGAGAAAGTCCTGGGCCCAGCCACGCCGGCCGTCGGGCGTGCCGATGAAGTTGGTGCCGGTCTGGCCGCCACCATGGATCATCACCACGGGATAGGGCCGTGCCACCTCGTGTGGCTTGAAATGCTCGACGTACATCGCGCCGTTCAGCACGTCGCCGCCCTCTCCGGTCTCGTAGTGCCCGCCGACGAAGAAGTAGTCGTGCGCGCTGAGGACGATGTCGCCCTGATCGGTGGGTTGCGGCGCGTCCGCGGCGAAACAGAGCGTGCTGCCGGTGGCGAGCGTGACAAAAGCCAACGCGGCAACAGTGTGCCTGCCAGTCGAGTTCATGGTATCTTCCCTGATTATTGTTGATGCTTGATGACGTCATTGCTGGTGGCCGTCGAGTCGCAGCATGATGACGCATTAACAATAATCAAGCGACGACACTAATCTAATCAATTATGAACATGTCTGCCATGCGCGTCATTTTGCATTGCTGATCATGAGATGCAAACGAGCATTGCGCTGTTGAGGCGCATCGATTTGTCGTTCGATAACGGCGTGGCGACGGGTCGGGCGCCGCCACGCCGGGGGATGGCTAGCTCACCGACTGGTAGACCGCGGTCTCGAACTCGTAGAAGTTAGCCAGCGTCTTCTCGTCGACGAACGGGAGGACCTGCGCCATGTAGACGCCGCCCAGGCCCGATTTCGGGTCGATCCAGAAGAAGGTGTTCTGGATGCCGGCCCAGGCCAGGCTTCCGGCCGGCCTGCCCGTGGGTGCGGTCTCCTCGTTGATCATGAAGCTCAGGCCCCAGCTCTTCGGCACGCCGGGAAAGAACTCGGCGTCGAGCGAGCGCGCCGGGTTCGTGGTCTCCAGCATCACGACCCGGATGTCGCCCATGTTGTTGCGGCTCATCTCCGCCACCGTCTCCGGCTTCAGGATCTGATGCCCGTTGCCGCTGCCGCCATTGAGGATCATCCGCATGAACCGCTGATAGTCGCCGGCGGTCGAGTAGAGCCCGCCGCCACCGTTCTCGGTCGGTGGATCCTGCTTGCTGACCCAGCCGGTCGCGGCCAGCCGGCCTTCGGCGTCGCGCTGGTGCGAGGTGGCCCGGCGCCGCTCCATGTCGGCAGAGATCGCGTAGCCGGTGCTGGTCATGCCGAGCGGCACGAAGACATGGTCGCTCATGTAGGTGCCGAGCGACTTGCCGCTCACCACCTGGACCAGCTTGCCGACCCAATCCATGGAGATGCCGTATTCCCAGCGCTCACCCGGATCGAACATCAAGGGTGGGTAGAAGGCCTCCTCTTTGCCGGAATCCAGGCCCGGAAAGTTGGTCTGCTTCATGTAGCGGTCGAGGTTGGCGTCCCAGAGATTGTAGGCGAAGCCGGAGGTGTGGGTGTTGAGGTCGCGCAGCGTGATCTCGCGCTTGGGCGGCCGCAGGCGCGGCTGGCCGCTCGCGTCCCAGCCGTCGAGCACCTGCAGCTTCTTCGCATCCGGGACGTAGCGGGAGATCGGCGCGTCGAGCTCCAGCTTGCCCTGCTCCACCAGCTGCATCGAACAGGTGGCCGTGATCGGCTTGGTCATCGAGGCCTGGTAGAACACGGTATCCGGGGTCATGGCGACACCACCGCCGAGACCACGCTCGCCGAAGGCACCCTCATAGATGGTCCCATCGCGATCGGTCACGGCGACGACCATGCCAGGGACGTCGCCACGCTCGACGGCGGTCTGGAGCACCTTCTCGATCGCATCGGTCTGCAGGTCGCCGCGGGAAGCGGCCAGCACCCATCGGGGCGCCGATGTGCCGGCCGCCAGGACGGCACCCGTCATCAAGGACTGACGTCGCGTGAATCGCATCGGATCCTCCCTGTCAAATCTTGGGCAAGCATCCAGACAATAGCCGGCCTGTTGCCGAGCCAGTGCATCAATGCCCACCATCCGCCAGCCCTGTCGGGGTTAGCTGGCCATCAAACAGGGTGATCAATCGACGGTTGTCGGTCAATCGGCGATTGACGCGATATGGGCGTCGCAACGCATGGCTGCATTGCGGAACCGTAACCTGCGCGTCGACTTATCTGGCGCGCCGCCCATCCTTGACAACGGCGGGGCGCGCCGATCGGGGCCTGCGGCGGCAGCACTATCTTCAAGCGAAAAAAGAGCCTAGACAATTCGATCGTTATTTTTAGCAGGCAACTATTCGATCCGGTCGATGGTGAATGTCTCAACTACAGATTTCGGGGCCGCCGACGCGGACAGCCGCGCGGTTCGAGTTCTTCAGCAATATCGCGCGGCATGTCGTCCAAGATCACGGCATCGACGATCGGCGTTGGTTCATCGTCTATGACGGCAACACTGAGTTGCCGATGCTCGGCCCCGACAGCGTGGTGTTCATCTATGGCGACGAGCGCTCGCTGCTGCCCTGGCGCTACCGGAATGCCGGCCTGATCCTCAAGGGCATGGGCTATGCGCCGTACCGGACCGAGGCGTGGCGCGCGAAACTCGCCAGTACCCTCGATCATGCCCGGATCATCCGCAATAAAGCGCTGAACGCCAGGATCAGAAAGCGGCTCGGCGTCGCGGCCCACGCCAGTCTTATCCGCCGGACGCTGCCGTTTCCGCTCGGCTATGCGAGGCAGCCCGAGGTGCCGTTCAAGCCGTTCACCGAGCGCCGCCGCCTGATCTGGTACTCGGGCAGCTCCCGCAACGTCGGGGGGCCGACACTGGCGCTGAAGCGCCTGCTGGCGGACGAGCCGAAGTTCGCGGCGCGGCGGGCGCTGCTCGCCAGCCTGCGGAGAATCGGGGCGGTGCATCCCGACTGGCCGATCGGCATGGAGCCGTTTGAAACCTACGCGGATACGCTCAAGGCGCCGCCCGGCTACGCCGACTGCATGATGGACACCATGATCGCGCCGGTGCCCCGGGGGACGACCCCCGAGACGCACCGGTTCTTCGAGGCGATGCGGGCCGGCTGCGTGGTCATCGGCGAGCCGTTGCCGGACTTCTGGTTCTACCGCTCGGCGCCCGCCCTGCGCCTGTCCCGCTGGGACGAGCTGCCGGCGATCGTGGAGGACTTGGTGGCCGCGCCGGACCGCCTGCAGGCGCTCCACGAAGCGTCCGTGCGCTGGTGGCGCGAGGTTTGCAGCCCCGAGGCGCTGGCCGCCACGGTGGCCGGCATCCTGCGTGGCACCGACACGGTGACCGCGGTCAAGGCGCGCTCCAGCGCCGCCGGGCTGCCTGGAAGTGGTCGATGAAGGCGCGGAGGCCGGCCGAGGGCAGGCGCTGCGGCGGATAGTACAGGCAGATGCCCGGAAACGGTGGGGTCCAGGTGTCGAGAACGCGGATCAGCCGCCCCGCGCCGAGGTCGGCGGCGACCGATCGGGCGGTGACATAGGCCAGGCCCATGGCGCCGCATGCCGCTTCCAGGCTCAGCTCGGGGC
>JAPJRA010000253.1 GCA_030824835.1 Geminicoccaceae bacterium
TCGTCCATGGCGGGCCGTTCGCCAACATCGCGCACGGCTGCAACTCGGTCATCGCAACCCGCACGGCGCTCAAGCTCGGCGAGTACGTGGTCACCGAGGCCGGATTCGGGGCGGATCTGGGGGCGGAGAAGTTCTTCGACATCAAGTGCCGCAAGGCCGGACTCAGCCCGGCCGCGGCCGTGATCGTGGCCACGGTGCGGGCGCTCAAGATGCATGGCGGGCTCGCCAAGGCGGCGCTCGGGACGGAGGACCTGCCGGCGCTGCGGCGGGGGCTTGCCAACCTGGACCGGCACGTGCGCAACGTGCGCCGCTTCGGGGTGCCGGCGGTGGTGGCGATCAACCGCTTCGTCAGCGACAGCGAGGGCGAGCTGGCGCTGGTCCGCGACCATTGCCGGAACGAGCTCGGCGTCGAGGCGCTGGTCTGCGAGCACTGGGCCAAGGGCTCGGCCGGGACCGAGACGCTGGCGCGGCACGTGGTCCGGCTGTGCGAGCAGCGCCACGACCTGGACGGGCTGGGCTTCACCCACCTCTACCCCGACGAGCTGCCCTTGTGGGACAAGATGCGCAAGCTCGCCCAGGACATCTACGGGGCCGAGGACATCACCGCCGACCAGCGGGTCCGGGACCAGTTCGAGGACTACCAGGCCCGCGGCTACGGCCACTTCCCGATCTGCGTCGCCAAGACCCAGTACAGCTTCTCGACCGACCCCGACCGCAAGGGGGCGCCCACCGGCCACGTGGTGCCGATCCGCGAGCTGCGCCTGGCCGGCGGGGCCGAGTTCCTGGTCGTGATCTGCGGCGAGATCATGACCATGCCGGGCCTGCCCAGCGACCCCGCGGCGCACCGGATCCGGCTCGACGAGGCGGGCCTGATCCAGGGGCTGTTCTGAGGGGTCCGGGCGCGCCTGGCGGCCTTGGGCCTGCTCGAGGCGGCCTGGCCCCGCCTATCGGCCTTCGGCCTGCTTGAGGCGCCCTACCCGGCGAGCCCGGGCAGCAGCACCTTCAGGCCCTGGGTCAGCATGCCCATGCCGATCGCGGTCAGCACCATGCCCATGACGCGGGTGACCACGCCCATGCCGGACTCGCCCAGGCGCCGGGCGATCGGCTGGGCGAAGGTGAACAGCAGGCCGACCAGGCAGGCCATGGCCACGACCACGGCCGAGATCTCGGCCCGGCCGAGCAGCGTGTCGTGTTGCTGCACGGCCGCCAGCAGGGCCGCCATGGTGCCGGGGCCGGCCACGATCGGGATCGCCAGCGGCACCACGGCGATGGACTCGCTCTCCAGCGCCTCGGCCAGCTCGCCCGGCGAGTGCTTGTGGGCCGACTGGTTGAACAGCATGTGCACCCCGATCAAGAGCACGATCACGCCGCCGGCGGCGCGCAAGCTGTCGACCGTGATGCCGAAGAAGGCCAGCAGCAGCGGCCCGCCCCAGGTGACGACGAGCAGGGTCGCGGCCACCGCCAGCGCGCAGGACCAAGCGATGGCGCGGGCCTCGGCCGGGTGCCGGCCGGCGGTCATGCCGGCGAACACGCCCACATTGCCCACGGGGTTCATCATCGAGAACAGGGTCGCGACCAGGCTCGCGAGCGCGGCTTCGGGCAGCATCACGTCGTTCCCCAAGGGCTGTCGGCCGCCTGCGCGCCCGGCGCCGGCGGCACGGCGCCGGCCACCTGGACCGGCCGTTTTCTGCTAGGCTCCGGCCAGCTGCGGAACTCGCGGCTGTTCCGGCAGTTGGAGCAGATCATGTCCTATCACGCCCCGCCTCATTGTTCATGCGCCCTCCGCCCGGCTTTGCTGGCGGCCTCCGCCTGCGCCCTGCTCGCGGCTTGCGCCGGCGGCCCGCAGGTCGATACCGGGGCCGCGGCCAACCCGTCGGCCGCCCGCGGCCTGCTGGCTGCCGCCTCGACCCAGGGGCCGGTGCCGCTGGCCATGGGCACCGTGCCGGCCCCCTTCGCCGGCGGTCCGGCGCAGGTGGCGGGCACCGCCAGCAACGCCGTGGCCTGGCTGGGCGCCAGCTTCACGCCGGTCGAGCTCGGGGCCGGCGACCTCACCGCCCGGCGCGTGGTGTTCCGCTTCGACGACGCCGCCCCGGACCCCGCCACCGTCTGCACCAGCCCGACCACGACCACGGCCCCGCCCTCGTCGCCGCCGCGCCTGATGGGCGTGTTCTGCGACGGCGCCCGGCCGGTGGCCGACGTCAGCGGCACCGCCTCCGGCACCGACCTCGCCGCGGCCAACGACCTCGTCACCACCGTCACCGAGCGCCTGTTCCCGGGCGGCGGCACCGGCGGCTACTCGCGCGGCATGCCGGGCGTCTCGGTCGGCGTCGGCGTCGGCAGCGGCGGCTGGGGCAGCAGCGGCTGGGGCCTCGGCGGCGGCCTGTTCTTCTGAGGTGAGCGCCGCGGAGGTCCGGGCCGCCACGGGCGGCGCTCTCGGGTTCGTCCGTGCACCTTTGCGGCCGTGATCGTCCGGTGCACCGGCGCTCGGGTTCGTTTCGACGGCGGGTCGGTCGGGTTCGTTCGTGCGCGAGCATGGACGTTCGACGCGGCGGGCGGGGTGTCGGGTTCGTTTCGATAGGCCGCTGGCTCGGGTTCGGACGTGCACCGGATGGCGCTGCGGCGGTCGGCGCTGGGGCGGCTTGGGCTCGTCTCGACGGCTCGTCGCTTGGGTTCGAACGTGCAAGCGCGTGGTGCGCGTCGGTCAGGACACGGCGTCGTCGGGTTCGATTTCATGAGCGGGTAGCTCGGGTTCGAACGTGCATTTCGCGTGCTTCGGTGGGTTCGTGCATCGGCGCCTGAGCCGCGAGAGCCCGGCGATCTGCCGGGCATGCGCTTGGGTTCAAACGTGCACTGCGATGAGTCGCATCGGCCGGTGCATCGGCGGCTTGGGTTCGTTTCGGTGATGGGGTGCTCGGGTTCAAACGTGCACGCGGGTGCCTGGGATTGGTCCACGCGATGGCGGCCTGCGTTCGCATGTGCCGGGCGACGGCATGGGCTCGTTGCGGGGGCGTGATGGCTCGGGTTCGGACGTGCATCGGGGACGGCTCCGTGAGAAAAGAGTGCAGGGCGCGTCGGGGCGGGTGGATGATAACATGAATAGGAACATAGTCCAATGCGGGTAATTCGAGCGTCTGTCGACTTGGGGTTGAATCGGGCTGCGGAATGTGCCTAAGCTGAGGAAATGGTTTGGCCAGGGGGGAGCCGATGTGTCTTGCCGCCGAGCGATTGCCAAGCGGAGTTCTTGCAGCTCGACTGGGCACCGCTGTGTAGGTGCCACGTAGGTGGTACCGGGTGCGGTTAACGATGAATAGGAACGTTGCCCAATGCGGGTGACTGGCGCGCCCGTCGACTTGGGGTTGAGTCGGGCTGCGGAATGTGCCTAAGCTGAGGGAATGGTTTGGCCAGTGGGGGAACCGATGCGTCTTGCCGCCGTGCGATTGCCGAGCGGAGCTGATCCAGCCGGATGGGGCACTGTTGTTTCGGTACCACGTGGATGGTACCGGGTATGGTTAAAACCCAGATTCGGCCAACTCCGGTTAACGCGGAATAAATAGGAAGTCAACAATGCAGTCAGAGGCAAAGTGAGTATGAGGATCTGTAATATTGCGGCGCGTTTGTATCGACGAGAAAATACGTGGCAAGCGTGATACATCAAATCGTTATTGTTAATATAAACAGAACTGGGGGTCTGTAAATGAAAAATGACGATGATATTGTCGACGATATTGATGAAACAGATGACGATGAATCTTTCGAAGAAGAGAATGTCCCAAGCCCTGGATCTGATGAAGCGATTGAGGGGCAATTTACAAATCAACCATTTCGAGTCGTATATCAGACGAACAATTTCCTGTTGCCGCAGATTAGAGACCTGATTACCGATGGAGATGACGTAAATCTGCGTCCGGAATATCAGCGACGTTTGAGATGGTCCAACAGACAGAAATCTCTACTGATTGAGTCGTTACTTCTAAATGTACCAGTTCCACCAGTATTTTTTTACGAGAACGACCTTGCGCGTTATGAGGTAATGGATGGGCAGCAGCGTTTAAACGCTATTAAGGAATTTCTTGGTGGTGAATTTGCTCTTCGGGGTTTACAAATATTGTCCTCTTTGAATGGTCGACGTTATGTGAGGTTGCCGCCGAAAGTTAAACGCAGTCTCGATCGTGCATCAATATCCGCTATTGTTTTGCTTCAAGAATCACAAGGCAAACTTCGAAAAGCCGGTTCCTCACGTTATTACGAACTACGTAGATTTGTATTCGAACGCCTTAATACGGGCGGCAAACGACTTAGCGCGCAAGAGATAAGGAATGCGATTTATGGTGGTCATTTTAACAACATGATTGTGTCCATCTCAAGAGATGACACATTCACGCGCATCTGGGGAATACCCGCCTATAAGAAGGTAGATCCAAACGACTATTATGAGGAGCAGGCCCGTCAAAAAAATGCCTTGTATAAATCAATGGGCGACTGTCAACTCGTATTGCGGTTTTTTGCTTTGGACAATGAGGTGCATATTCAAGGTTCGATGAAGGCAATGCTGGACCGCTGTATGGAGCGTAATCTCGATTGTACTCCGGCACAAGCCGAGAAATTGGGCGTGCGCTATCTTGAAAGATTGAATCTAGCCGACGAGTTATTTGACGGTCATCCATTTACTTTGAGCCTGGCGAAGCACGAGCACCAACGGCCGATCGCAGGAATCTATGATGGCGTTATGATAGCACTCAATGATTTATGGCAGAGTCGGGTTAAACTTTTAGCCCACAAAGCGGACATACGCCGAAAGTATACGGCGTTGGTTCGACGAGAGGCGGATACTGGTGCACTTACAGGTGCAGCAAATACGGCCTCTGATATAAAGCTTCGAATCGCAAAATTCCGTGAGTTATTTAGTGAGTTTGCGTAATCATGACGAACATCGACCTCAAAGGACCACTGGAAGATTTCTACGAACGAACAAGACAAATTCGAGCTATTGTGTCGGCCATTGAGGCAGCTGGAAAGCAAAAATCGACACTAACGACAAATCGTCGTGACGTTGATCTGTCTATAATTGGCTTGAGCACGGGCAATACCGTAAATGCAATGTCTATAGTGTTTTTGGCGTCGAGCTTTGAGGAATTTATTCGCGAAGAAATCGGACAGTGCGCAGACTACCTTTCGCACCGATACTCTACTCTAAGTCAGCAAATGCGTTACACCATCAGGGCTTCATATTGGAGCGGCTGCTTGGAAAGACTACAGCAGAACAAATCGATTATGACCAAAGGCAAGGCAAAAGTGCCAGATGCGACGGTTATGTCAAAGGTACGATCAATAGTGGAATCTGCTCGTGGTTTTGTTGTTGACGATGATGCAAGTCATATTGACCGCACAATATTTTGTCAGCAATCACACAATTTTCGGCCGCATATCGTCGATCAAATCGGATCGCGTATTGGTATTAATAACCTCGTTGACAGTGCTGCAGATAGTACAAAATTGCGCTCTTACTTTGGTGTAACAAAGAAATCAGAAGTGTCAACAAATTTGAGATCAAAATTAGACGAATTTTATGAGCGGCGAAATGATATTGTGCATTCTCTCACCGGAACGACAGGCTACGCGGTCGATGTAGTCATCGATTATATCGAATTATTTGAACTTACGGCAGAATCGATTCAATTCACCTTAGCCAAGGCGACAGCCGCTTGGTGATGTCTTGGGTGTAAGGAGGAGGCGATCACGTTGCAGATGTATGCGTGACGATTGAAATCTTAAATCGGTGCGGTTGCTCGGTCACCGATTTGGAGCGTGAGCCGTAAAGGGCCAAGGTGGCACCGCGCTCGCCAATGGCGCGGCAGATTGAGATCACCCCGTTTATATTGGGTCGGGCCCGCCGCTCTGCGCCGTGCCTGCCGGCTCGCTGTCCCTGTCCCAGGCCGGCTTCTCGGCGTGAAAGCGCGCCACCAGGAAATCGACGAAGGTCCGCAGCCGGGCCGGCTGCAGCCGGCTCGCGGGCCACAAAGCGTGCAGCGAGATCGGGCGGGCCTCGTGCTCGGGCAGGACGCGGACCAGGGCACCGCTGCGCAGCTCGGGGCGGTAGAC
>JAPJRA010000254.1 GCA_030824835.1 Geminicoccaceae bacterium
GGCGCCTTGCTGTCCGGTGCGGCGACGCTGCCACAGCACAGGACGGCCACCGATCCGTCATCCAGCCTTACCGTCACTGTCACCGAACGCCCCTAACAACCGCCTCGCGAGTGTTGCCGAGGAATAGAACAGGCGTTCGGCAGCCGGCACGACATCCCGCAACGGGTAGATCGGTGCATGACGGTGGCGACGACAGCGAACACGGACCTCATCGGGCCGGCAGCTACGGGCGACGTCGACACGTTCATCGTGTCGGACCTGCACCTGGGCCTGCCCGCCGCCCGCCCGCAGGACCTGCTCAAGGTCCTCGAGGCATGGCGGTTCCAGCGCCTGATCCTGCTGGGCGACGTGTTCCACGACTGGAGCTTCCGCCACCTCTGCACCGACACCTGGCGGCTGCTCGCCCATATCCGCCGGTTGAGCAGCAAGCGCGAGGCCGAGGTCGTCTGGGTGCTGGGCAACCACGATCGGCATCTGGCGCACCTGGTCGCCAAGCTGATCGGCGTCGAGACGACCGAGAGCTTCCGCTGGGACTATGCCGGGCGCTCGTTCGTGGCGCTGCACGGCGACCGCTTCGACCACTTCATCTCCAGCTACGCCAAGGTCTCGGCGTTCCTCTCGCACGTCTATGCCTTCATCCAGCGCTGGCTGTCGACGCGCGGCGAGTGGCCGAAGCGCCTCGACCGGGCGCATGTCGGGTTCGGCAGCCTGAGCCGGCAGGTGGCCGAAGGCGCCTTCGGCTACGCCAGCGCCAACGATGTCGACGTCATCGTCTGCGGCCACACCCACAGGGCGACGCGGGCGGTCTTCGACGGCGCCCGTCCCGGCGGCGGCAGCATCGAATATTTCAATACCGGCTGCTGGGTCGACACCCCGGCGAGCTTCGTCACCGTGGGCAGCTCCGGCGTCGCCCTGAACCATTGCCCGTGAACCCGATCCCCTCGAATCTTCCCAGGAGACCGCAGTGAGCAATGCTCTCGTGCGCCACGCCGCCCTGCAGGCGTCGGCGACCTCCAAGCGCGGCATCCTCGAGCGCGTGTTCGCCCGCATGTTCGAGGGGCTGGTCTACGCCCAGATCTGGGAAGACCCCGAGGTCGACATGGCGGCGCTGGAACTCGGGCCGCGGAGCCGGGTCGTCACCATCGCCTCCGGCGGCTGCAACGCGATGAGCTACCTCGTCGCCGACCCGATGCAGATCCAGGCGGTCGACCTCAACCCGGCGCATGTGGCGCTGCTGAAGCTGAAGCTGACCGCGGCCCGGCAGCTCCCCGACTACGAGAGCTTCCGCTGCCTGTTCTCGGGCAAGGCCGACACCGACAATCTGGCTCTCTACCGGCGCTACGTGGCGCCGTACCTGGAGCCGCAGGTGCGCGACTACTGGGCCGGCCGCGACATCGCGGGCCGCCGCCGAATCAACATGTTCGGCCGCAAGCTCTACCGACACGGGCTGCTGGGCCGCACCATCCAGCTCGGCCACGCGGTCTGCCGCCTGCACGGCAAGCGGCCGCAGCGCATGCTCGAGGCCACCACCATCGCCGACCAGCGCCGCCTGTTCGAGGACGAGCTGGCGCCGGTGTTCGAGAGCCCGTTCGTGCGCCACATCGCCGGCCTGCCCGCCACCTATTTCGGGCTCGGCATCCCGCCCGCGCAGTTCGACGCGCTGAAGGCCGATGCCGGCGGCGGCAATCTCGCCGCCCTGATGCGGGCACGGGTGCAGCGCCTGGCCTGCGATTTCCCGATCCACGACAACTGGTTCGCCTGGCAGGCGTTCGGCGGCGGCTACCCGGCCGACGGGCGCACGCTGCCACCCTACCTGCGCCCGGAGAATTTCAGCGCGGTCCGCTCGCGCACCGACCGGGTGGTGATCGAGCAGATCAGCGTCACCGAC
Organism: Geminicoccaceae bacterium; assembly: GCA_030824835.1. Classification (GTDB taxonomy): domain Bacteria; phylum Pseudomonadota; class Alphaproteobacteria; order Geminicoccales; family Geminicoccaceae; genus Benzoatithermus. Next base: position 1,889 of record JAPJRA010000254.1, read on the forward strand.
CACCTGGCCCGGCAGGACGCCCAGACCGTCGACGCCTTCGTGCTGCTGGACGCGCAAGACTGGATGAGCCGGGCGCAGATGGCAGCCTTGTGGCAGCAGATCAATCGCACCGCCCGCGCCGGCGCGCGGGTGATCTTCCGCACGGCTGGCGAGGAGACGATCCTGCCGAACATGCTGCCCGAGGCGCTGCTGGAGCCATGGGCCTACGACGAGCAGCGCTCGCTGGAGCTGCACGCCCGTGACCGCTCGGCGATCTATGGCGGCTTCCATCTCTACCGGCATGTCGGCTGATGGCGACCGCGATCGAGGACATCCGCCACCGGATGGACCGGATGTACCGGCCGCAGAAATATGTCTACGACCTCACCCGCAAATACTACCTGCTCGGCCGCGACCGGCTGATCGCCGAGCTCGGCGCGCGGCCGGGCCAGAGCGTGCTCGACATCGGCTGCGGGACGGGCCGCAACCTCGCCCTCATCGGGCAGCGCTATCCGGCGGCCCGGCTGTTCGGGCTCGATGCCGCCGAGCCGATGCTCGAGGTGGCGCGGCACAAGCTCGAGCGCGCCGCCGTGCGGGGGACGCTCGCCCGCGCCGTCGCCGAGGAGCTGAACCCCGGGACGCTGTTCGGCGAGCAAGGCGGGTTCGACCACGTGACCATCTCCTACTGCCTGTCGATGGTCGACGATCCCGAGGCGGCCGTGCGGGCAGCCGCCGGCGCCCTCGCCCCCCGCGGCACGCTGCACATCGTCGATTTCGGCGACATGGCGGGACTGCCGGCCTGGTTCCGTGCGGCGATGGTCGGGTGGCTCGCGCGCTTCCACGTCCACCACAAGCCCGTCGTCGAGCCCGCCCTGCGCGCCCAGGCCGAAGCCGACGGCGGCAGGGTCGAAACCGTCGAGATCAGCCGCCGCTACGCCATGCTCATGCGCCTCACGCGCGGCAGCGCGGGCTAAGCGCTCAGGTCACGGGGTCGATCCGGAACAGGGTGACGCTGTCGCTGGTCTCGTGCGAGACCACCAGCAGCGGCACGCCGGTCGGGCTGCTGCTCGCCGGAATGAACAGCACACCTTCGACGCTGAGGTCGCCCACGGCGGCGCAGGCAGCGGACTTTGGCCGGTCCTTCACGCAGACTGCGGCTGGGTCGACGGCAAAGTTGCGGTTGTTGATATATTGCTCGAAGTGCGGGCGCCGCGGATCGGTGATGTCGTAGACCATGATCCCGCCAATCCGCTCGAAGCCCATGAAGACATAGTTACGCCCGCCGATGGACCCGACCGCCAGCGCCTCGGGCTCAGGGCCACGCCCTTGGGAGGTCCGATCAAAGGTGTTGCCGTCGTCCTGCACGTTGAAGAATTTGGGCACGGCTGCGGCGGTGATCCGCTCGAACCCGTCGCCCGTGTCGGCCAGCAGTTCGCCGCGGGTCGTCCAGAGGGCAAGCGACCGCCCGCCAAAGGCGTAGAGACTGGAGAACTGTCCTCGGCCGTTCATGCCGCCGAAGCGGCTGACCTGGAGTCGACCCAGATTGCGCGGTTGCTTCAGCCAAGCAGCGTTCGGGAAGGCGGTCGGATCGAGGGGCAAGTCGGCGACGCGGGCGACCTCGGTGTAGCCGCTGAAGTCGCGCGGATCGCCTTCATTGGCGGTTACGAGGAACGTGCCAGCCGCCGTCGTGAACGCGGCCAAGTAGTCGGGCTCGTACCACGACCGCAGCCGCCAGTTCCTGATCCTGATGCGCCCGTCCTGGTCGCTGGCATCCAGGCCCTTGCCCGGAAGCGCGTTGTTCTTGAACCCCAGGGGCAAGATATCCGTCACGCGCTCGGCAACCAAGTCGACGACCGCGAAGGCGTTGTTGCGCTGGAGCGTCACCCAGGCCGTTCGGGAATCGGGCGACACGGTGATGGACTCCGGCTCGAGGTCTTGCGCCACGGAAGCATTGGGGCCGTAGATACGCACCCCTCTACGGATCAGCTCAGCCTTCCGGCCGTTGAAAGCGCTGAAATCGATGTGCTTAGTGCCCACCTTCGAGCATGGAAAGTGATCACACCAGTCGAGGATGGTGATGGTTCCCGGCGGATCTTCGCTGTAGTTGTCACTCGCTTCACCCCGGCCCGGTACCAGCAAGCTTTTGCCGTCCGGCGTGAACACCAGCATCGTCGGCTGTGGGCCGACCGCGACCGGCGGGGCTTGCGACCTACCATCCCGGTCAACGAACGTGACGACGCCCGGGCTCGACTTCGTCGGCCCTGCGAAGGCCGTGGCCAGCACGCCGCTACGAAAAGCCACCGCCGCAGCACCTTGGGTGGCCGACCCGAGATCCAGGGTCTTGTCCCGATGGAGGTAGGCAGGGTCGTCCATATCGAGCACGTCGATGCCATTGCGGTTCTTGTCGATGTAGTAAAGCCGGCGCTTGCTCGCGTCGTAGGCTGGGGCGACCTCGGCGGACTTGCTGGAAAAATATCCGGCGTCGTACGTGCTGAGGCGCGACAACCGGATCGTGGACCCCGCACCCCGGTAGTCTATGGGATCGAAGGCGACGGCCCGGAACGCCACCAACCCGGCCGGGATACCCACACCCACGATCAACAAGTAGCGCCACCGCTTTAACTCAGCCATGGCCAAATACTCCTGCCTCGATGCAGCAAAACGCCGGGGAATCCAGCAGTCATGCCGGTCCCCAACCGTTACCATACGATAGTTCCCGAACCGCCGTTTGATTTCGATCAATACGATAATGCTTGAGAAATACTCCCATCTAGAGACTAACACTCTCGTATCCCCAATCACCTGCAAAGCTCATTTCGTTGGTCGCGTTGCTTGCGGCAGCACCGTCCTGCCGGGCACGCCCTTGCGCCTGGGCACGCTTATGGACAGGCTTTGGCTGGGCATGCTAGCTGCGCCGGCACATCGAATGATCGAAGCCAGCCAAGCAGGAGGCCCTCCCATGCCCGCTTTCCGTACGCTCGACGGTCTCGACGTCAGGGGTAAGCGCGTCCTGGTGCGGGTCGACTTCAATGTGCCGATGCAGAACGGCGAGGTCACCGACGCGACGCGGATCGAGCGCGCGGCGCAGACGCTCGAGGAGCTGATCGGCAAGGGGGCCAAGGTCGTCGTGCTGTCGCATTTCGGCCGGCCGAAGGGCAAGGCCGAGAGCTCGATGAGCCTGGCGCCGCTGGTCAAGCCGCTGTCGCAGGCCCTGGGTGACGTCGACGTCAAGTTCGCGCCGGACTGCATCGGCGAGCTGGCGCATGCCGTGGTGGACGCGCTGTCCGACGGCGGGATCGCCGTGCTGGAGAATCTCCGCTTCCACGCCGGCGAGGAAAAGGGCGACCCCGCCTTCGCCGACCAGCTGGCGACGCTGGGCGACATCTACGTCAACGATGCCTTCTCGGTCTCGCACCGCGCCCACGGCTCGGTCACCGGCCTCGCCGAGCGCCTGCCGGCCTATGCCGGCCGGCTGATGCAGGCCGAGCTCGAGGCGCTGGAATCGGCGCTGGGCGGGGCGTTGCGGCCGACCGCGGCGCTGATCGGCGGCGCCAAGGTGTCGAGCAAGCTCGACGTGCTGGGGCACGTGCTCGACCGGGTCGACGTGCTGATCATCGGCGGCGGCATGGCCAACACGTTCCTCAACGCGCAGGGCATAAAGGTCGGCAAGTCCCTGTGCGAGCACGACCTCGCCGACACGGCGCGTGCCATCGTCGACAAGGCCGCGGCCAAGGGTGTCACGATCATGCTCCCCACCGACGTCGTCGTCGCCAAGGAGTTCAAGGCCGGGGCACCAGCGCGGACGATCGCGCCGTCCGAGGTCGCCGAGGACGACATGATCCTCGACGTGGGGCCGGCTACCGCCACGGCGATCGAGGAGCGGCTGTCCGGCTGCAAGACGCTGCTCTGGAACGGCCCGATGGGGGCGTTCGAGATCGCGCCCTTCGATCAGGGCACCAACGCCGTGGCCCAGGCAGCAGCTCGCCTGACCGTGGCCGGCAAGCTGAAGACGGTGGCCGGCGGCGGCGACACCGTGGCAGCCCTCGCCCACGCCGGCGTCCTGGAGCAATTCTCCTACGTGTCGACGGCGGGTGGGGCCTTCCTCGAATGGCTCGAGGGCAAGGATCTGCCCGGCGTCGCGGCCCTGGCCCGCTCCTGAGCCGAGCCCTCGTCGTCCACGTGCACGCCCTGCTGCAGGCGCGCACGGTCCTCGAC
>JAPJRA010000255.1 GCA_030824835.1 Geminicoccaceae bacterium
TTCGTCGTCTGCGTCTTCGCGATCTTTCATGGTCATGCGCACGGCACCGAGCTGCCGCCCGGCGAGAGCGGCCTGCTCTACAGCATGGGCTTCGTGATCGCGACCGGCTGCCTGCATCTGGTGGGGATCACGGCCGGGCTCGCGCACCGTTGGGGGTGGGGCGCGCGTGCCCTGCAGGGCGCAGGTGCCGCCGTTGCCTCGGGCGGACTGTTCTTTCTCTGGCATGCTGTCGCGTGAGGTTGCCTACCTCACGGGTGGCGCTGCTGGTCGCTGCCGTACTGCTGGTGGGCGTGAGCCCGGCCCGGGCGCACCTGGTCACGACGGGGCTCGGCCCGCTCTATGACGGTGCCGCCCACTTCTTCCTCTCGGCCGAGGATCTGGTGCCGGTATTGGCCCTGGCGCTGCTCGGAGGGATGCGTGGGCCCAGGCCGGCGCGCTGGACGCTCTTCGCCCTGTCGACCTGCTGGATGGCCGGCAGCGTGGTCGGCTGGCATGCCGGGACGCCGCTGGGCGATCTGCTGCCTGCCGTCGCGTTCATCGTCGCGGGTGGGCTGGTGGCGTTGGATGCCGCGCTGCCGGCCGCCGTTCTTGCCGGTCTCGCCGGTCTGATCGGCCTGGGTCAGGGATGGGGCTATGGCTCGGCGGCGGCTGCCGTCGACCTGTCGTGGCCCGCCCTGGCCGGCTGCGCTGCCGCGGTCTTCGTGACGTTCGCGCTGCCGGTGGCGCTGGTGCTGCCGCTCCGCTCACGGGTGGCGAGGACGGCCGTGCGGGTCTTGGGCAGTTGGATCGCGGCCGCAGGCGTTCTCCTGCTCGGCTGGACGCTGCGGCGCGGCGATGGGCTGCCGCCGCTGAGCTGATGCGTGAACTTCCTGTAATAAGAAGTGCCGATCACGCGATGACTAGATACGGATGGGCTGGGCGGAGCTATCCTGACCTATATCTGACCACTAACAGACGAACAATTGCCCGGATATATGATGCAGAATCTGATCGACCGCCCGAACTTCTCCACCAAGAATCAGGACGCGCTCATGCAGGAGTGCGCGGAGGTCGCGGCCAGTCATCTGGATGATGAACGGATGGCTGAGCTGGTGAGGCGGCTGATCTCGACGCTGGTGGTGCGTGCCGACGATGCGCCGACGGGCCAGGAATCGGCCCGGCGTCATAGCCGCATCCAAAATCTGATCAAGCGCCTCTGAACGCTCGCGGGGTAGCCGATGATGCCGTGTCGCCGACGATGCGGCCGTCGACCAGCTGCACGCGGCGCCGGGCCCGGCCGGCCAGATCGTGATCGTGGGTGACCACGATCACCGTTCGCCGGTCGGACGAGACGAGCTGGTCGAAGATGTCGAACACGATCGCAGCATTCGCGGTGTCCAGGTTGCCTGTCGGTTCATCGGCCAGCAGGATGGCCGGGTCGTTGGCGAGTGCGCGGGCGATGGCCACCCGCTGGCGCATGCCGCCGGAGAGCTGCTCCGGGTACTTGCCGGCGGCGTCGGCCAGGTTCAGGCGCTCCAGCAGCATCCGGGCACGCGCCCGCATCGCGCGGCCGTCGAGCCGGCCCAGCTTGCGCATCGGGATCAGCACGTTGTCGAGCGTCGTGAACTCGGGCAGCAGGAAGTGGAACTGGAACACGAAGCCCAGCCGCTCGAGCCGGAGCCGATCCAGCTCGCCGGCGGCGAGCCCGCTGGTGTCCCGGCCGTCGATCAGCACCATGCCCGAGGTCGGCCGGTCGAGCAGGCCCAGCAGATAGAGCAGGGACGACTTGCCCGAGCCCGATGGGCCGGTCACCGCGACGAACTCACCTTTAGCCACCGCCACGTCGATACCGTTGATGAGCGAGATCGGCGGTGGGCCGGGCAGCACCCGCTCGAGCTGCCGTGCCTCGAGGGCGGGCATTTCCGGTACGCTCATGCCGCCCCGCGGACGATGTCGACCGGATTGAGCCGCGCCGCCCGTCGCGCGGGAATCAGCGCCGCCACCGCCGAGGCCACGACCGCGAAGACGCCACCGGCCAGATAGGGCCAGGTGTCCCGGGCCAAAATGAAGGTGCCGCGCCCGCCCATCATCGTGCCGGCGGTACCGAAGCGCACCTGCGCCATGAGCTCGATCAGCCCCATGCCGACGAAGGCGCCGGCGATGCCGCCCAGGATGCCGACGATGACGCCTTCGGCCAGGAAGATCGCGAGGATGTCGCGCTGTGCGAACCCCAACGATTTGAGGATCGCGATGTCCCGGGTCTTCTCGTGCACGACGGTCGAGATGATGTTGTAGATGCCGAAGGCCGCCACCAGCAGGATGGCGCCGACCACCGAGTACATGATCGAGTTCTGGATCACGAACAGGCTCAAGACATTGCGGTTGGTCTCTTCCCAGCTCTCGGTCCGGTAGCCCACCTGGCCTTCAATGCGGCGCGCCAACGGTTCGGCCCGGGTCACGTCGGCCAGCCGGATGCGGATCTGGTTCACGATGTTGCTGCGGTCCTGCAGCACCTGGGCCGTCTTCAGCAATGCAAATGCCTGGCCGCTGTCGATGGAGTTGATCCCGGTGCGCATGATCCCGGTGATCTTCATCGACAGCCTGACCCCGTGCGGCGAGACCACGGAGATCGTGTCGCCTACTTCCGCACCCAGGCGCTCGGCCACGCCGCTGCCGATGATGAGAGCGTTGGCGGTCGAGCGCAGGTCCTCGAGCCGGCCCTGGACCATGTCCTTCTCGATGTTGGTGACCTGCCGTTCACGCTCCGGGTCGATGCCGTACAGCGAGACCGGCACGTCGCGCGTGCCGTAGCGCAGGATGGCCTGGCCCTGCAGCGTCGGGGCCGCCACGAGACCCGGGATGGCCTCGAGCTGGGCAAGCTTGGCGCGGGCGTTGCGGATACCGCGCGGCTCGTCCTTGGGCTTCACGCCGCTGACGACGACCGCACCACCTGGAAACGCGGCCAGGGCCGGCTGCGGCGATGCCGAGCGGAACTCGTCCTTGATGACGATGTGCGGGGCCACGTCGATGATCTGGCTGACGAAATATTGCTGGAAGCCACGCATCAGCGCGTTGATGCCGATGAAGAACCCGACGCCAAGCGCCACGCCCAGGATCGATACGACGGTCTGCCGCTTGCGCTTGCGCAGATGCCCCAGGGCGATGTCGAGGAAGAGCGGGCCGGGCACGGGTCAGCCCGCGGCCGGCGGGCTGCCGGCCCGCACCCGCACCCGGTCGCCGTGGGCCAACCCCGGTGGCGGCTCGACCACGACCTGCTCGCCCAGCTTGAGGCCGGACCGGATCTCGGTCAACAGGGGGCCGGTCACGCCGACCTCGACCTCGCGGTGCTGGCCGTGCTCATCCGTGACCACGAACACGGCGCCGTCCTGCACGGCGGTGGTCGGCACCAGCACGGCGTCGGCCGCCTCGCGGACGACGATATTGGCCTCCACGGTCATCCCGATCATCAGCGGGCTGTCCTCGGGGAGCTCGATCCGGACCCGGTAGGTCTTCTGGATGGGATCGCCCTTGGGCGTGATCAACGCCAGCCGGCCCTCGAGCACGCGGTCGGGAAAGGCGTCGGCCCGTAGCAGCGCCTTCTGCCCCAGCCGGATGCGCGGCACATCCTCCTCGTCGACATCGGCGGTGATGCGCAGGGGCCGCTGCTCGCCGATCCAGAAGACGACGTCGGAGGTGTCCATCATTTCCCCGGGCTCGCCGTCGCGGCGCAGCACGACGCCGTCGATCGGGGCCTTGAGGATGAAATCGTCGAGCCGTCGGCGCATCGCCTCGGCAGCGGCTTCCAACGCGTAGGCCTCGCTGCGGGCACGCTCCACCTCGCTGCGCGCGGCTGCCGAGCGGGCGGCCAGACGATCCTGGCGCTCGGCCTCCGCCAGCGCATACTGGGCGCGCGCTTCCGCTTCGGTCACCTGAGCCTGCGTCACGGTGGCGTCGAGACGAGCCAGCACCTGCCCGGCGGTCACCCGGTCGCCGTCGTCGACGAGCACCTCGAGCAAACGGGCCTTCTGCGCCGGCGCCACGCCGGCCCACCGAATCGGCTCGACAGTTCCCGTGGCGTAGACCGCCTCGACCGCGGGTCCGGCAACGGCCGGCGCCACGTCCACCAGCGGCGGCCGATTCTGCCATAGCCACCAACCGCCCGCCACCGCCGCAAGGATCGCTACGGCCAGCAGCAGGCGCAGCACCAAGCGCATCCATCAGGCTCCCCGCGCCTCTATGGCACGACCGACTATACGCGCCGCAGCCGCCGGCGGACCTGTGGTCCGCCAGCACAGCCATGACCGTTCGGCTCGGGCAGTCAGTTGACAGCGGCGTGTGGACCGTCAAGGTCCCTGCCGGCACCATCCCGGGGGAAACCGATGCGAACCATGCTGGCGCTCACGCGGCGCTTCGTCCTGGCGGCCTTCATCGCGGCGCTCCCGGCCAGCATGGTCGTGGCCACCGAGGTCTGGCAGACACTGCCACCGATGCCGACCCGGCCGGCACCGGCTCAGGAAGGCTATGCGGCCATCAACGGCGTCGATCTCTACTACGCGACCTATGGCAGTGGTCCGCCGGTGCTCCTGCTGCACGGCGGCCTCGGCAACTCGGACTATTGGGGCAAGCTCATTCCGGCGCTGGCGGGCAGCCACAAGGTTATCGTCATGGACAGCCGCGGGCACGGACGCAGCACCCGCGACGCGCAGCCCTACAGCTACGACCTGATGGCCTCCGACGTCCTGGGCCTGATGGATTTCCTCGGGGTCGTGAAGGCCGACATCGTCGGCTGGAGTGACGGTGGCATCATCGGGCTGGACATCGCGATGAACCACCCGGACCGCATCGGCAAGCTGTTCACCTTCGGCGCCAACTCGACCCTCGCCGGCCTCAAGGAAGGGTTCGACAGCAACCCGACATTTGCCGCCTATATCGAGCGCGCCGGCGAGGAATACGCGCAGCTGTCGCAGACGCCCACCGAGTATGACGACTTCCTCAACCAGGTGGGCGCGATGTGGGGCTCGCAGCCGAACTGGTCCGCGGCCGATCTCGGCCGGATCAAGACGCCCGTCATGATCGCCGACGGCGAGCACGACGAGGCGATCCGGCGCGAGCACACCGAGGAGCTGGCCAGGCAGGTGCCCAGCGCCGAGCTCTTGATCCTGCCCGGGGTCAGCCACTTCGCCATGCTGCAGGACCCGGCACTGTTCAACCGCGCGGTGGTCGACTTCCTGGCGCAGTGAGGCCATGCGCCGTCGCTACTGGCTGGACTTCGGGATCGGCGTGTAGTGAGTTCGGCGGGCGCTAACGGGCCATCCAACGATCTGTGTCGCCGCCGGCTGTCGGGGCAGGTGCAGGCTATCCATGTCGCTCCCAGTTCGCATCGAGGCCCGATGACCGCATCCAGCAAGCCACATCGCATCCGTCGCCTGCTCGTCGCCAATCGATCGGAAATCGCCATACGCGTGTTCCGGGCCGCGACCGAGCTCGGCATCCAGACCGTGGCCATCTATGCCGAGGAGGACAAGCTCTCCCTGCATCGGTTCAAGGCCGACGAGGCCTATCGGATCGGCCGTGGCAAGGGTCCGCTCGAGGCCTACCTGTCGATCGACGAGGTCATTCGCGTGGCACTGGAAGCCCGGGTCGACGCGATCCATCCGGGTTACGGCTTTCTCTCGGAGAGCCCCGAGTTCGCCGACGCCTGCGCCGAGAACGGCATCATCTTCATCGGGCCGACGCCGCAGACCATGCGCACGCTCGGCAACAAGGTCGCCGCCCGCAATCTCGCCGTTTCGGTCGATGCCCCGGTCATGCCGGCAACCGACCCGCTGCCGGACGACCCCGAGGAGATCAAGCGGCTGGCCGCCGGCATCGGCTATCCGGTGATGCTCAAGGCGTCCTGGGGCGGCGGTGGAAGGGGCATGCGCCCGATCGAGAGCGAGGACCGGCTGCTGGACGCGGTGCTGAGCGCCAAGCGCGAGGCCAAGGCCGCCTTCGGCAAGGACGAGGTCTATCTGGAGAAGCTGGTCAAGCGCGCCCGCCATGTCGAGGTCCAGTTGCTGGGCGAC
>JAPJRA010000256.1 GCA_030824835.1 Geminicoccaceae bacterium
GCGTGAGCCGCCCCCTTTTTTGTCGGCAAGCGGCTTCTCTCAATGCCGACGGAGGCCTATCCTCCAGGCAAATGCTCGGGGAAGGCGCGGCTTGATGCTCAAGGTCCTGGTTGCGGACGACCATCCATTGTTCCGAGAGGCAGTCGTGCTGTCCATCCGGCATCTGGACCGGACGGATTTCCAGGTGCTCGAAGCCGGTACGCTGGATGAGGTCTGCCGTCTGGCGACGACCATGCCAGACCTCGATCTGCTGCTCCTCGACCTGAAGATGCCCGGCATGGACGGACTCGGCGGCCTGCTCGAGTTGCGCCGCAAGTTCCCGTCCCTGCCGGTGGTGATCGTCTCCGCGACCGAAGAGCCCCGGATCATCCGCGAGGCGATCGCGGCCGGGGCCATGGCGTATATCCCAAAATCACTCGATCGCTCCACCATCACCCAAGCACTGGAGCACGTGCTCAACGGCGATATCTGGCAGCCCGAGGGCGACGTCGGCCAATTTGGCAACGAGACGCCAATGGCCGAGCGGATGCAGGCACTGACACCGCAGCAGACCAACATCCTCCGACTGATGGTGGCGGGCAAGCCGAACAAGCTCATCGCCTACGAGCTGAGCATCGCCGAGACCACGGTGAAGGCCCACGTGACCGTCATTCTGCGCAAGCTCGGCGTGTACAGCCGGACGCAGGCCGTGCTCGCGGCACGGGAGTTCTTCGGCTAGATGGCCTGAGGAGCCAGCATCTCGGCCAGCAGCGATCGCAGTTGAGCAGGGCGAACCGGCTTGTTGAGCAGCGCCGCTGCGACCGTTTCCACCTCGCGCTGCACCTCGGGTGTCCGATCGGCGGTGATCACCATGGCCGGAATCGCGGTGCCGAAGCCGATGCGCACCATCTCGATCGCATCGGTCCCGGTGCAGCCGTCCAGATGGTAATCCGCGATCACCGCCGCCGGTCGCCGCCGGCCCCGGCGTAACAGGCCAATGGCGACCTCCGGCGAGGGTGAGGCGAGCACGACATAGCCCCACCCCTGCAGCAGCGCCTGCATGCCGTCGCGGATGGCAGCCTCGTTCTCAATGACGACAAGCAAAGCTCCCTGGGACCGCGGCGCGGTGGACGCATCGGCGCCAGCCGTCGCTCGAGCGGGCACACGGGAGCCCGCCGGTAAGGAAAGGGCGAACCTGGAGCCACGACCGGGCACCGAGTGCACGCTGAGGGGATGCCCGAGCATGCGCGCGATCCGCTCAACGATCGCGAGCCCGAGACCGAAACCGCGGTCGCGCTGGTCGGAATCCACGCCAAGGCGCCGGAACTCCTCGAAGATCAGGCTCTGCTGGTTGGCCGGGATACCGATGCCGGTGTCGACCACCTCGACACGAAATCCCGCCCCCTGCCGGCGCACCCCGACCAGGATCCCACCGCGCCGCGTGTAGCGGATCGCGTTCGACACCAAGTTCATCAGTGCTCGGATGAGCATGCCGGGATCGGTGGCGACCACGACGTCCGTCGGCACCATCCGCAGCGCCAGACCCTTGCGTTCGGCCACCGGCGCGAACTCGGCCACCAACCGCCGCAGCAACGGATCCAGGGCGACGTTCTCGATCACCGGCGTCACCACCCCGGCGTCGAGCTTGGAGATGTCGAGCAGGGCGGTCAGCAGCCGGTCGATCGACTCGAACGCAAGGTCGACATTCTCGACCAGCCGCTCGGCACTTTCTGGCAGCGACGTCTCGGCCAGGGCGGACAGGAACAGGCGCGCCGCGTTGAGCGGCTGCAGCAGATCGTGGGACGCAGCCGCCAGAAACCGGGTCTTGGACATGTTGGCGGCGTCGGCTCGGGCCCTTGCCTCCTCCAGCTCACGATTGCTGCGCTGCAGGTCGGCCATCGCCTGCTCCACCTGCTTGGTGCGCTTGCGAACCTCTGCCTCGAGCAGGGTCGCGCGCTCGAACAACGCGAACTCCGAGCCCTGCAGATCCATGCTGCGCTCGACCCGGCGGACGAGCACGTCCCGGATCTTGCGCAGCTTCGCGTTCTCCAGCGCCAGATCGGCGAGATGAACATCGGCGCCGGCATTCATGGCAGGACCCTCCGTCCGATGGCGATGCCCGTGAAGGTCTGGGTGACGTGCATCGATCCCCACTGCTCACCGAAGCTGGCGAATCCGGTCACGTTGTTGGCAGCGTGCAGCCGCGACAAGCGATGCTTGATCTGGCTGCGCTCGGCCTCCAGCCGGTTGAGCACGCACTCGAAGCCGATTACCGCCTCGGGAACACCCAGTGAGGCCCGCAACTCCTCGTACATGCCTTCGGTCTGGCGCAGCAGGTCGCGGCCATCCGAGAGCGTCAGGACCAGCCCCTCATCGACGGCACAATAAAAGCTGAGGCTGCCGTCGGGGTTCGCCTTTTGAATCGAGCGTACGTATTCGGCCCCACCCAGTCGCACCACGAGTGGATGGGTGGCGAACACCATCGGCGTGAGCTCGGCTTCGTCGCAGCCGATTAGGCGCGCATATACCGAAACCGCGGGCTCCGCATCGAGCTCCGTCACGATGCGCCGCTGCGGGTCCGCGCCGGTCACCACCACACGCTGCTCCGAGGCGACGAAATGCTGGTTGCGGAAGGGCCAGACCTGCCGGCGGGTGGCGACCAGAATGACGACAGCACCCTGATCGTGGAACCGGCCGCCGGCGAACACCGAGGTGTGCTTGAATGCCAGTGCGTCGCCGGCCGACCCGCCGAGCACGGGAATGTCCACCATCGCCCCACCGACGAAAGCCGCCACCGCATCCTCGCGTTGGGTCGTGCCGTCGATCAGCAGCAGCGCAAAGCGGTTGATCTCGCCATGCCAAGCTCGTGTGCGCGCATCCAGCTCATCGCGCAGCAGGGCGATGGTCTCGCCGCAGCGGCCGACATCGAGGTCACCTTCGGCCAGCAGCAAGCCGGCCACGGCCGCGAAGTCGGGTGCGGACAGGCTGAGTGCGGTCACCGAGTTCTCGTGGTAACCGCTGGGGCCGATCTCGCCGGCGCTGGTGCAGCCGACGACGAGCACACCGGCGAAGAGCCGCTCCAACGCCGCCGTGAACGCCGGGGTCTCATACTCGGGCGCGCAGAAGAACAGGACCAGCACCACGCCCGGCCCCGCCAGCTCCGCATGCAGATGGCCTGCTGCCACGACCGGATCGGAGGCGGCCGACATGGCGCGTCGGATGCCGGGCCGCGCGCCCGGGGGGCCATCACTCATGCTGCTCGTTCCCATAGCTCGGCGGCCCGACGGAGCAGGTCACACCGTTAATCTGTGACCGCCGCCGTGGCGCGGCACAAGGCCGACTTTCGAGGGGCCACGTGCCCCCCTGGTCGAACGGCCCCGCGTCCTACATGATCACTGCCGAGCGACCGCATCTGTCCATCGAGGAACCGACCGCCCATGCAGCCGACATCGTTCGTCATTCCGCCGCCGCCCGTCGTCAGCGTCCCCGTCGCGGGTCAAGCGGGAGCGTTCCCGGTGCGTCGGATCTACTGCGTGGGCCGCAACTATTCGGACCACGCGCGGGAGATGGGCCATGATCCCGACCGTGAGGCGCCGTTCTTCTTCCAGAAGGCTACCGACACCCTCGTTCTCGATGGGAAGTTCCCCTACCCGCCCGGGACCGAGGACGTCCATCACGAGGTCGAACTGGTGGTGGCCCTGGGCAAAGGTGGACGCGATATCCCGGTCGAGCAGGCGCTGGAGTGCGTCTACGGCTATGCGGTCGGCCTGGACATGACCCGGCGCGATCTGCAGGCGGTGGCGAAGAAGGCCGGTCGACCCTGGGAGGTCGCCAAGTCGTTCGACGCCTCGGCGCCGATCTCGTCGATCGTTCCGGCGGCCGAGATCGGGCATCCCACCGCGGGAGCGATCTGGATCGACGTCAACGGTGAGCGGCGGCAGACGGGTGATCTCGCGCAGATGATCTGGAAGGTGCCGGAGACGATCGCCTATCTCTCCGGCCTGTTCGAGCTCGCCCCGGGCGACCTCATCTTCACCGGCACGCCGCGCACGCCCAGGTCGTGGATCGCGAACAGGGCGCCGCGCGGCTGCGGGTCGTCGGGGAAGCGCGGCAGAGGCGGCTTGGCCATCGAGGTAACGTAGAGAATGTCGAGATCCGGCCCGCCGAAATTGACGCTGGTCACCTTCTTGACCGGCATGTCGATCACCCGGTCGACCCGGCCGTCGGGCGCGTAGCGGATCAGCTTGCCGACATAGACGATCGCACTCCAGACGCCGCCCTCGGCATCCACCGTGGCGCCATCGAAGGCGCCGCCTTCAAACTCCATCTTGGCGAAGGCGCGCTTGTTCGCGATGCTGCCGGTATCCAGATCGTAATCGTAGGCCGAGATCTGGCCAGACCAGGAGTCGGTGAAGTAGAACGTCTTGCCGTCGGGCGCCCAGCATGGCCCGTTGCTGACGATGATGTCGCCCTCAAGCTTGGTAATCTTCAGGTCCGGGTCGAGGCGATACAGGCTGCCATTACCGCCTTCCTCCATCGTGTCCATCGAGCCGGCAACGAAGCGCCCGCGCTTGTCGACCTTGCCGTCATTGATGCGGTTGTTGGGCTTGTCGGGCTCAGGGTCGTGGATCAGCGTCACCTCGCCCGAGGCGAAATCCAGGAAATGGAAACCGCGCGCCAGGGACAGGACGGCGCCGCCCTGCCGGCGCAGGCACATCGAGCCGATCTTCATCGGCACGTCCCACGAGCGCACCTCGCGACCGTCGGCCGTGCAGCGGAACACCCGGCCGTCAAAGCTGTCGATCCAATAGAGCCGCTGTTCGTCCACGTCCCACAGCGGGCCTTCGCCGAGTGTCGTCTTGACGTCGACCAGAACCTCGATCCGCATCGTTCCTTCTCCCTAATCAGCCCTTGAAGCGCGGCTCCGGCACGCCCCGCACGCCCAGCCCGTGCACCGCGAACAGGCCACCCGCTTCGCGCTCCTGCCGCGGCCGGCAGTTGAACGGCCGGGCCATCGAAGTGACATAAAGGATGTCGAGGTCGGCGCCGCCGAAGTTCAGGCTGGTGATGCTGTCGACCGGCATGCCGACCAGCCGGTCAACGGTGCCGTCCGGCGCGAAACGGACCAGCCTGCCGCCATAGACCTCGGCACTCCAGACGAAGCCCTCGGCGTCGACCGTGGCCCCATCCGGGTAGCCGCGCAGCCCCGTCTGCTCGAAGCTCGTGAACAGCTTGCGGCTGACCACATTGCCGGTCGCCGTGTCGTAGCCGTAGGCGAAAATGCAACGGGTCCAGCTGTCGGCGAAGTAGAGCGTGCCCCCATCCAGGCTGAAGCACGGGCCGTTGCTGACGATGATGCCGCCGTCGAGCTTGGTCACTTGCAGATCCGGGTCGAGCCGGTAGAGGCCGCCCAGCGGGTCCTTCTCCTCGTAATCCATGTACCCGGCGATGAAGCGACCCTGCCGGTCGACCTTGCCGTCGTTCAGCCGCGTGCGCAGCAGGTCGCGCTCCGGATCGGACAGATGCTTCGTCTCGCCAGTGGCGAAGTCGAACAGATGGAAGCCGTCGCGCAGCGCCACCACCGCCCCGCCACCCTCGCGCAGGCACATCGAGCCGATATGCTCCGGCACGCACCAGCGCTCGACGCCCTGCCCACGTGCATCGCACCGCTGGATCAGCTTGCCGTGGCTGTCGATCCAGTAGAGCCGCTGCTCCTGCACATCCCACAAGGGACCTTCGCCCAGGTCGTTCCTGGCATCGACCAGAAGCTCGATCTGCAGCATGGTTTCAGCCTCCGTCCTCATCCGTGCCGACGCTCGGCCCCGGCCATGAGACGCGCCTCCTCGACGACGCCGCGAGCGTGCCGGCCACGCCCAATCGGCCCGCCCGGATCGGAGGCCTCGACCTCGAACAGGAAGAGCTTGCCGTCGCGGCCCAGATAGCGGGCACGGGTGACGACACGGGCACCGACAGGCGTGGGTGCGATGTGCTCGATCTCGACCCGGACGCCCACCGAAAGCTGACCGTCC
>JAPJRA010000257.1:0-1824 GCA_030824835.1 Geminicoccaceae bacterium
CACTTGCGCCCCTCGATCACCCAGCCGCCGTCGCGCCGCGTGGCGCGGGTGCGGATCATGCTCGGGTCCGAGCCTCCGCCCGGCGCCGGCTCCGTCATCGCGAACGCCGAGCGCACCTTGCCCTCGACGATCGGTCGCAGCCAGCGTGCCTGCTGCGCCGGGGTGGCGACCTTGGCCAGCAGCATCATGTTGCCGTCGTCCGGTGCCGCCGCGTTGAAGGCCACCGGGCCGAAGATCGAGCGGTTGGCCTCCTGGTACATGACCGCCATGCCGACCCGCGAGAGCCCCATGCCGCCGAGATCGCGCGGCGTCTGCGGCGCCCACAGGCCAGCCGCCCGCGCCTTGGCCCGCAGCTCGGCCAGGCAGTCGAGCCGGATGTTCTCGTGCTCGTCCCAGTTCGACCGCTCCGCCTCAACCGGCAGGACGATCTCGTTCACAAAGTCCCGGACGCGGCTCTTGAGCCGCATGAGGTCCGGATCGAGGGAGAAATCCATGGGCTATCGACGCCTAGCAGCTGAGAAGGCCAGGGACCGCCGCGCGACGGACAGGGCGACGTGTGGCACGCCCATTGTCGGCCGACGCGGCTGGCAACTGGACCGCCATCTGTCTCGAGTCCTCGCCGGGCACCTGCCCTTTGACGTTTTCGAGCGAACGCTCGATACATATACCGGCAATCTCGAGGTGGCAATGGGCGTGTCGACATTTTACTGTGGCCGGATGGCCGCGCCACTTGCCCCTCCACGCGACGAGGCGATTCACGATGAGTTTGTTCGCGGAATTCGAGCGCCGCTTCCAGAATGATCAAGCGGCGATCTGGCAGCAGATCTTTGCCGACAACAAGGATACCATCAAGATCAAGAAAGAGAAATTCGTCCTGCCGAACCTGCAGGCCATCATCACCTCGACGATCAAGCTCAGCAATCGCAGTGGATTTCAGGCGATGAGCCTGCGCGACCTGAGCAACGACACCGGCATCAGCATGGGGGCGCTCTACTCCTACATCGAGAGCAAGAAGCGACTGATGGAGATCATCCTGGCCCAGGTGCTGCACCTGGTCGAGACGACGCTCGGCGCCGAGGAGGTGGCCCAGCTCGAGCCGACGGCGCGGCTGCGCTGGCTGCTGCGCAACCACATCTTCCTGTCCGAGGTGATGCAGCCCTGGTTCTTCTTCGCCTACATGGAAGCCAAGAGCTTCGACCGCGTCGGCAAGCGCATGGCGATCGCGAACGAGCTCCACACCGAGGGCCTGATCGCCGCTTGCATCGCCGACGGCGAGAAGGCCGGGGTCTTCCGGCCCGTGGATCCGGTCATGACCGCGTCGCTGATCAAGCCGCTGCTGCAGGACTGGTACCTCAAGCGTTGGAAATACAGCCGCCGCGCCGTCGGCCCGGACGCCTACGCGCAATGGGTCATCGACTTTGTCGAGGCGTTCCTGCATCGGCCGCGGGCCTGAGACGGCAAGACATCGCCCTGATCGGCTCAGCCTGCCCGGCGCGCCAGGATCGCCTGCCGCGACAACCGCCCCTCCGCGGCGAGGGCCGCCGTGGTGGCGAGGAAGCGCTGCTGGCCGTCGAACGCGGCGTCCCCTTCGAGCGCCCGCAGCTCCGGCTCCCGCCGCGCCCGCGCCCGCAGCCAGCCGGCGGCGTTGGCGGCCATGTTGGCGGTGCGGTCCACCACCCGCTCGACCGTGAAGCCCGCCTGCCGCAGCATGGCCTCGTCGGCGCCCGGCGGCACGAACACGAACAGGCCGATCGAGGCCCGGACCGCGAGCTCGACGCTGGTCACCGGCCCGTCGGCGGGCGCGGCGGGCGAACCGAGCCGCCC
>JAPJRA010000257.1:1834-5974 GCA_030824835.1 Geminicoccaceae bacterium
GGGTCCGTGAACAGCAGCCGCCCGCCCGGCTTGAGGACGCGCCGCCAGGCGGCGAGCACGGCCGGCCGGTCGGGCAGATGGTTGATCGCGTCGATGCAGGTGATCGCATCGAAGGCGGCATCCGCGAACGGCAGCGCCGCCGCCGCGTCGCCGGTGCGGAACGAGGCCCGCACTGCCAGCCCGCGTTCCGCCGCCGCCGCCTCGGCCGCGGCGATCCCCGCCGTGTGGTGATCGAGGCCGATGGCGGCGCAGCCCGTGCGCGCCGCCATGCGCAGCGTCGGCCCGCCGGACCCGCAAGCCAGATCGAGCAGCCGGCTCGTCGCCCCGAGCTCGAGCCAGCCCGTGAACAGGTCCTGCTCGGCCGCGGTCAGCCAGCCGGTCTGGCCGATATCCTCGCCGAACGCCTCGCGCCGGATCTCGGCATAGGGGCCGGCCGCGAAACCACGATAGCTCGCGCCGTAAAGGTCGACCCCGTCCACGTGTGTTGCCGGCATCATGTCGCTCGCCTGCCCTCCCCGACCGCGCCGGCGACGACCCTAGCAGCCGAGCCCGCCGACGTGAACGGCGGCGAGCGGTCCCGTTCCGGTGCGCTGCTGCGCCTCGGCAGCGCCCGAGCGTCCCCCATTCCCCTTCTCACCGCGGCTTTTCGGGTCCAGGGTTCTGTTCGGCCGTCGCGCCGTGCACCGCGGGCGACCGCGCGAGGTGGCGGGGATGACGGGAGGCGCCGGCAAGGACTCGCGCCCCTGTTTCCGTCGTCACCCCTTCTCTCGTCGAGGCCGACAGACCCTGCCCCCGGAGTTCGCCATGTGCCGGAACATCAAGCCTTTGTTCAACTTCGAGCCGCCGGCCACCGAGGCGGAGGTGCGCGCGGCGGCCCTGCAGTTCGTGCGCAAGATCAGCGGCTTCAACCAGCCATCGCTCGCCAACGAGACGGCCTTCAGCCGCGCCGTGGACGAGGTCACCGCCACGGCCCGGACGCTGATGGAAGCCCTGGTCACCCACGCCCAGCCGCGCGACCGCGACGTGGAAGCCCGGAAGGCGCGCGAGCGGGGGCGTGCTCGGTACGCGGCGGCGAGGTGAGCGCGGCCGACCCACAGGCACGTCTCTGCATCAGGCAACAAAGAGTGGGGGATAAAAGGAGTCGGGAAGACTAGAGGGGCCGGACCGCAGATTCGGTCGGGAGTTGATGGCGATGAGTGCTGACTCGTTTTTTCCTCAACCTGCGCCCGCGCGGGCGGCAGCGAACAGCGGCGGGGATCACGGGAAAGGATGGCAGTAAATCCCAAATCCATTTTTCTCGACGCGGTCGACTTCGATCGGAGTAGCCGTGAATCTCGCACGTTAAGCGCCGCTAATCGCACTTGGTACGCTGAACCTCACGCACTTGGTACGGTGAACCTCAATAGTACTGCCGCCCAGCATGATCTTAGGGTTGAATGATTTATGTTGAATTTCGCGCGTTTTGTTTCTAGTATGCTGATTCATACGACAAGTGTGATGATGAAGCCGTCCATATGCGGGGCGACCAAATGGGCCGGATAGGACGCTGCAAAGAGCGGGGGCGACCCTACCTAGCTGAAACCTGGGCCATTGCAGCTCTTTGGAGACAGTGGGGTGCAGCTCTCCGCACGATGATTCAATCGCTGCCTATAGCCGCCGTGCTTGGTGCAGCATGTTCGTGGTCGGTAGCTGCCAGCGACTCCGGCTATGAGATTGGAAGCGACTTTCACGCAGTCATCCGCAGGTATGGTGACACGAGTAGACCGACTCATTGCACCGCCCGTACCGACGCCGAGCTTCAGGACGGGGCTATCAGAATCAAGGCCAGCGCTACATTCTCCCAAGCGGCTGGAGAAATTACAGCGTCCATCAGCGTTGAGACAGAGGGCATTGAGCCGGCCGACATCGTTGATGCCGTCGCTCTACTCCCTGTAAAATGGCGAACGCTCGAAGAACGGGCAGCTGATGATGAGGAGTTGCTGGCACGTGGCAAGCTGTCAGCTGCGATGCGAGATGACTTGGCGAATTTTGTGCAGCGAGTGGCTTGGTGGGTGCAGGAGGTCAAAATGATCGACGGAACGTTCGTCGACCTTTCTGGCCTGAGGGGAACCGGCAAGTTCACGCCAGAGGCTTTGAAGCGGTATGATGCTACCGCCAAGAGTGCGATGCTCGAGTGTGTGGTGGAACTGGTCGAGGCCGCGCGCAGCTGTCGGGAAGCTCTTCACGACTTTGCTGCTCGGAGTGATCAGCTGATGCGCCGGGCTATCCGGGCAAAACCAGAGTTCGGCGTTAACTTCGTAGGGTCCGCGTGCTGACCGGCGCCGTGGTGCATTCGGCCAACAGACGGCTTGTGTGCCCGGAAGGAACGACTTGGCGACGGCCGACAGCGACTCATTCCGCAAGAGAAAGTCGTCTTGAGCACGGGCGGAAATGCCACTGCTTCCACTTGCACGTTGTCGTGCCGTCCGAGTCTCAAGCGAGACCGCGGCGAGTGGCTGCTCCGTGTTTCCGCAGGGAGGCATGCGGCATTACCGCGCTAGCGGCAGATCGAACCCGGCACAGCGATTCCAACGAATTTGGTGCAGTGAATGATGTTGCCCCGCCGGTGCGTTTGTAGCCGTGAGCGACACCGGTCGACCGCAATAGGCAACGCAGCCTATCACGTTGTGCCGGCCAAAGGGTTCTAATTCGGCACCATAACACTACCGCTGCCGAATCGTAGTGGAATGACCTATTGCAGTGAAAGATCGACTCAACTATCAACTTTAGATTGATATGCTAAGTTGAAACGTGTTATGGGTCGAAAGTTAGCAGGCTGGGGAAAAGGCCATTTCTGTCGTCAACGCTGCAGTCCGACGAGGCGACGGTTCACTCAGATCCAATACATCTGGCAGATTAGTTCGTACTTGGCGCCATTTTCCGTAGTTCTCTGGAAGTCGGGACAGCACTTTATCTGAAGGAGGCAACCATGACTATGATTAAACTGTGCTGCAAAAAATATCGATACGTCAAAACCAAGGACACTTTTCCAGAAATACGGTTAATTTGCGAGAAAGATCTCGACCAATTTGACGATGATGAGTTTGGATGTGAATATTATTATATAGAGTATTGGCGGCATGAGAACGACAATGATGGCATATCAAAATCACCACCGTTCAATAAATGCGATGACGCTTGGTTTTGGCTTTCAAAATTTGTTGACCAAAGTCCAATAGTTGGAATTGATGGCGGCATCACTCCTAATTGGTGGGGAGGATCCGTATAGAGAAGATTAACGTAGCACTGACGATCGAAACCACAAAGATCCATGCTTCAATAAATGGGCTATTTCAAAACAGCGCGGGTTTTCAGTTGCTACCCCACCCAAACGCCACGCTTTCCCGCCAACCGCCGTGGCGTCGCGCGTCCTCTCCTCACAGCAGAGACTGCGCGTGCTTCAGCACCAGATCGCACACCTGCTCGGTCACCTTCTCCTGGAGGCCACTCCCGCCCAGGCTGAGCATGTCCCCGCCGCCCGTCTCCAGCATCCCGCCGCTGCCGGCCTTGAACGTACCCTCGTCGCTGGCCTTGCCCGAGCCCGTCAGCTTGCCCAGCAGGGAGCTTCCCGCTTCCGCACTGCCGCCGCCCAGATATTTGTTCTTCAGGCAGTATTCCAGCACGCCCGTCAGGTTGCTCGGGCTCGCCTGCTCCACCGACGGCAGGCCTCCACCCGTGACCGCCCCCACCGCCCCGGTCAGATCCTTCAGCGACTGCGCCTGCGCCGCCAGCGGGGCCACGGCCAGCGCCAGGGCCGCGGCTACGGCAAGGCAGCGGCGAACGGAACGGCGTTGCACGGTCATGACGACGGCCTCCCTACGTTCCCAGGATGCCTGCTGCCCGCCATCGCGGACCCCCGGCACCGGTGAAGGCCAGACTACCAGTGGCGACCGATGGGAGTCAGCCTGTTTCCGCCGCGAAGCCACTCGGCAAGGACCGCGATCCTTGAAAATTTCAACCATAGGATGATAATACGCTCCCACCTGCGCCCAACCCGGAGATCGCCCGTGCCCCTGGACCCATCGCCCGCCCAAGCCGCCGCCTCCCGCGCCAACGGCGCCCGCTCCACCGGCCCCACCACCGAGGCCGGCAAGGCCGTCG
>JAPJRA010000258.1 GCA_030824835.1 Geminicoccaceae bacterium
GATCGAGGGCACGCTCGGCAAGGCGTTCGGGGTAATGGGGGGCTATATCGCAGCATCGGCCGACCTGTGCGATTTCGTGCGCAGCTTCGCCTCCGGCTTCATCTTCACAACCGCCATACCCCCGGCCTTGGCGGCGGGCGCCTGGGCAAGCATCAGCCACCTGAAGTCAAGTTCCTTCGAGCGCGACCGCCAGCAGGACAGGGTCGCCAGGGTGCGGCGTGGACTGGATGCCGTCGGCATCCCGCATCTGCGCAACGACAGCCACATCGTCCCGGTGATGGTCGGGTGCCCAGTCCGCTGCAAGCGGATGAGCGACCTGCTGCTGACCCATTACGGCGTCTATGCGCAGCCCATCAACTACCCGACGGTTCCGCGCGGCACCGAACGACTGCGAATCACTCCCTCCCCGGTCCACAGCGATGCCGACATCGACCACCTGATCCACGCGCTGGCTGCTTGCTGGTCGGAACTTGAGCTGAAGCAGGCAGCCTAGCTATCGACGGTGCGCGCGACCATGACGGTTTTGTGCGCATCGCGTTCGCTTGCCCGATGATTGAATAATTAATTCACGAGAGCTTGATTATGATGGAATGTGCCGCTATGCACCTAGCGTGAAAAGTAGCCGGGCCCGAAGGCCCAGCCAAGTTTATCAGGGAGGCTAAACGTCTGGGAGAGGGCCCTGGACGTTGCGACCAGAACCAACAAAGTGCGTCACCGCAACTTCGTCACCAGCATGGGTGCCCAGAACCGCAACCATGCTGCAATGCAAAATATAAGACTGGCCAGCCCTCTTGGCCAGTACATCCTGTGAAATTTCCGTTGCAACAATGACGCAGTCAATTGATCGATTGTAACTTGGCCCTGCCTCGGAGGCCGAGACTGGCCGCAGTCGCGCTGGCTCAGACCGCGCCCACGTGGGTTGGGGACTCTGGCTGCTCAGATCTCGGGCATGTTCTCGCGGAAGATTGCATGGATCCGGATGGGGATGGCCTCGGTCGGGCGTTCGCCGCGGGCGGCCCGTAGCAGGCGGTCGATGGCCTCGCGGGCCTCGACCCTGGCGTTCTGGTCGATCACGGCGTCCATCGTGCCACTGAGCAGGAAGCGCCTCGTGTGCTCGGTCAGCTCGTGGCCGATGAACACCACCTCCTGGGCACGGCCGGCCTCCTCGAGCGCCTGCGCAATGCCGCGATTGCCGGCGCCAATATTGTAGATGCCACGCAGGTTCGGATGCGCGGCCAGGAGCTTCCTGGCCTCACGGTAGCTGCGCTCGTGATCGTCGCGGACCTCGCGCAGCTCGACCGCACTCAGTCCGGGGAACTCGTCGGCCAGGATGTGCCTGAAGCCCATCTCGCGCTCCTCATGGCCGCGATAGCTGAGCGATCCCGCGAGCAGCGCAACCTCGCCAGTCGAGCCCGGCACGAAGCGGCCCAGCAGATGACCGGCCAGCCGTCCGGCGGCGCGGTTGTCGATGCCGACATAGCCGGTGCTGGGCACGTTCGCTATATCGGACACCAGCGTCAGCACGGCCATGCCACGGGCTACCGTATCGCGGATGGCCTCGCGAACGACCGGGTGGTCGAGTCCGATCAGGCCGACCCCGCCGGTGGTGGGCGGCAGCTCGCGCAAGGTCGCCGCCAGCGCCTCGGGGCTGAAGCCGTCGATTCGATGCACCCGTAGGTCGATTGCCGCGCCACGCGCGCTACCGGCCCGCTCGAGATGGCCGGCGAGCAGGTCCATGAAGGTATTGGGCCCGCTTTGCAGAATGAAGGCGAGCCGGACAGACGGGGCGGCCGGCGCCGGGCCAGCCTCCGGCAGATAGCCTCCGGCGCGGGCCGCTGCGAGGACACGCTCTCGGGTCAGCGCACGCACGCCAGAGCGACCGTTGAGTACCCTGTCGACGGTGGCGGTCGAGACCTGCGCGGCTCGCGCGACGTCGGCGATCGTCTGACGCATTGGCTCCTCCATGTCGACGAGAAGAATGATGTATTTTGATGTAATGATGCAAACAAAACAGTTATGCTAGCTGCTATTGACATGCTTATCGATCAAATTGCATCATGATGGTAAGCAAGGGAGGCCAGACAATGCTCGAAGCTTCGCGCTTCGCGCCGGACGCGGCGATCGGCTGCCGCGACTTCAAGATCGGCTGCATCGGCGCCGGCTTCATCATGGCGGACGTGCATCTGGCGGCCTATGCCGAAGCCGGCTTTGCGGTGGTGGCGATCGCGTCGCGCACGCCCGCCAAGGCCACGGAGGTAGCCGGGCGCTGGGGCATCGGGCGGGTCCACGCGACGCCGGAGCGGCTGATCGAGGACCCCGAGGTCGAGATCCTCGACATCGCCTACCCGCCGGACCAACAGCCGGCGCTGATCCGGCATGCGCTGCGGCAGCCGCATGTCAAGGCGATCCTGGCGCAGAAGCCGCTGGCCCTGGACCTGGCCGAGGCAGCGGCGCTCGAGGCAGAATGCCGGGCCGCCGGCAAGGTGCTGTCGGTCAACCAGAACATGCGCTTCGACCAGTCGATGAGGGTGCTCAAGCAGCTGCTGGACCGCGGCGAGCTGGGGGAGCCAGTGATCGCCACAATCGAGATGCGGGCGATCCCGCACTGGCAGGACTTCCTGCGCGACTATGACCGGCTGACGCTGCTCAACATGAGCATCCACCATCTGGACGTGCTGCGCTTCCTGTTCGGCGACCCGACCGAGATCTTCACCGCCGTCCGCCCCGACCCGCGCACCGCCTTCGCCCATACCGACGGCATCACCGCCTCGACGCTGCAGTTTCCGTCGGGGCTGGTGGCGATCTCGCTCGAGGATGTCTGGTCTGGCCCCAAGGTCGAGGGCTTCCAGTCCGACATCTACATCAAGTGGCGGGTGGAGGGCACGGACGGGGTAGCGCAAGGAACCATCGGCTGGCCCGACTACCCGAGCGGCAGTCCCAGCACGCTGCGCTACAACTCGCGCCTCACCACCGGCGGCGCCTGGGTCGAGCCGCGCTGGGACACGATGTGGTTCCCGCACGCGTTTAAGGGGGTCATGGCCCAGCTGCAGGACGCGCTGCACGACGGCCGCGAGCCCGAGCTCAGTGGCCGCGACAATGTCAGAACGATGGCGCTGGTCGAGGCCGGCTACCGCTCGATGAAGGAAGGCCGCTCGGTCAAGCTGGCCGAGCTCGGCTACTGACAATCAGGGAGAACAACATGCTGCAGGTCGGCATCTTCACGGGCTACTTCCCCTATTCGCTCGACGAGACGGCGAAGAAGATCAGGAGCCTGGGCTTCAACACCGTGCAGCTCGACCTGCACTTCAAGGACATCGACTTCTCGACCCCGGAATCGATCACGGTCGAGAAAGCCAAGCGGGTGCGCGAGACCTTTCGCGACCATGACCTGCCGGTCTGCTGCCTGTCGGGCTACACGAACATCGTCCACCCCGATCTAGCTGAGCGGGGGCGGCGGCTCGACCAGCTCAAGGCGATCATCCGCCACGCCCGCCACTTCGGCTCGCCCTACGTCATCTCCGAGACCGGCACCTTCAACACCGAATCGGACTGGGTGCACCACCCGAAGAACAAGACCGAGGAAGGTTTCGCCGACTGCCGCGAGGTGATCCGCGAGCTGGCGCAGCTGGCCTACGACCACGGCGCCGTGTTCCTGCTCGAGACCTACGTCAACAACGTGGTGGGCTCGGTCGAGGAGACGGTGCGGATGTTCGCCGAGGTCGACCATCCGGGCCTGGGCCTGCTGATGGACCCGACCAACTATTTCGAGGACCATAATATCGACAAGATGGACGCGGTCCTGAAGCAGATCTTCGATACGCTCACCGACCGTGTGAAGATCAGTCACGCCAAGGACGTGAAGCGCGCCGCGGCCGACACGTCGGAGAAGCATGCCGACATCGGCGACGAGGATGCGCTGGAATCGCACACCTTCCGCGGCGTAGGGGCGATCGAGTTGCCGGCACCGGGGCTCGGCAGCCTCAACTACGATCTCTACCTGCAGCGTCTGGCCGAGAAGCACCCGAACATCCCGATCATCATCGAGCATCTCGAGGAAGCCGACGTGCCGCGGGCGAAGAAGTTCCTCGATGGCCGACTGCGCGCGCACGGGCTGTAGGCGATGGTGGCGCTCTATGGCGGCGAGCTGACGCGGCGGCAAGTGGCCGAGCGTGCGGGCATGCTGTCGCAATTCGCCGGTGTGCGGCTGATGACGCTGGGCGACGGCGTCGAGCGGGGTATCCGCTTGCTCGAGTTCCGCACCGGCACCGGCCTGCGCTTCACGGTCCTGGTCGACCGGGCGCTCGACATCGCCGACTGCGAATACCGGGGTGCCGCCATAGGGTGGAACTCGCCGGCGGGATTCCGGCATCCGGGGCTGCACGAGTACGAGGGCGAAGGCGGCCTCGCCTGGCTGCGCTCGTTCTCCGGGCTGATCGTCACCTGCGGGCTCGACCACATCCTGTTCATGCACAGCCAGGACGCCACCCACTACAACTACCCGCACCGCAAGACGGTCGACAGCTCGATCCATGGGCGGGTGTCGACCATCCCGGCGCGCCTCAGCGGCTACGGCGAGGTCTGGGACGGCGACGAATGCACCTTGTACTGCGAGGGCATCGTTCAGCAGTCGACCGTGTTCGGCGAGGATCTGCACCTGATCCGGCGCATCGAGGCCAAGGTCGGCAGCAACGAGATCCTGCTCAAGGATCGGGTGGTCAATCACGGCTTCTGCCGCACGCCGCACATGCTGCTCTACCACATCAATGTGGGCCATCCGGTGCTGGCCGAGGGCAGCCGGTACCTGGCGCCGATCGCCCACACCGTCTGGGCCGCACATGCGGAGTCCTACCAGGCCCAGGGCGTCGGCTACCGGACCGCGCCGCCGCCGCAGATGCCGTTCCAGGAGCAGGTCTGGGAGCATTGGCTGGCGGCCGACGGCGACGGGCAGGTGCCGGTGGCCCTGGTCAATGACGGCTTCGACGGCGGGCGCGGCCTGGGCTTCGTGGTGGCGACCCGCAAGAGCGAGTTCCCCTGCCAGTTCCAGTGGCAGAACTACCAGGCCGGCCAGTATGCCATGGGCATCGAGCCGGCGACCAACCATGTCCTCGGCAAGCCGTTCGCGGCCGAGCGCGACGAGCTGATCTGGCTCGAGCATGGCGAGGAGCGCAGCTACACGACCCGGCTGGCGGTGCTGGACGGCACGGCGCAGATCGCCG
Source organism: Geminicoccaceae bacterium (assembly GCA_030824835.1). GTDB lineage: Bacteria > Pseudomonadota > Alphaproteobacteria > Geminicoccales > Geminicoccaceae > Benzoatithermus. The sequence goes on from JAPJRA010000258.1 coordinate 5,217, forward strand.
CCATGGAGCAACGCATCCGAGCGATCGCGGTCCAACCCGACACCGACTACCCGGAGCCGACCGGGCACTGGGACCGGCTGCTGTGATGGAATTCGCGGGCAGGACGGTGCTGGTCACCGGGGCGGCGGGTGGCCTGGGGACGGAGAGTGCGCTGGCCTACATGCGAGCCGGTGCCCGCGTGCTGTGCGTCGACATCGACGAGACCAAGATCGCGGCCCTGGAGGATCGGGCGCTGGCCTTCGAGCAGGGCAGCCTCGCGATCGAGCGGCTGGATCTAGGGGATCTCGCAGGGCTCGAGCGCAGCCTCGCGCAGGTCGTGGCACGCGAGGGTCGGATCGACATCGTCGTCAACAACGCGGCCATCTATCCGTCCAAGCCGTTCGAGGCGTTCACGCTGGCCGAGTACCAGGCGGTGCAGCGGGTCAATGTCGAGGCCGGGGTCGTCTGCGTCCGGGCTGCCCTGCCCGGCATGCGCGCCAATGGCTGGGGGCGGATCGTCAACGTCGCCAGCGTCACCTTCTATGGCGGCTGGGCCAATCTCAGCCCCTACGTCGCCTCCAAGGCGGCCCTGGTCGGGCTGACCCGGGCCTGGGCGCGGGAGTTCGGCGCCTACGGCGTCACGGTGAACGCGATCGCTCCGGGGGCTTTCCCAACCGATGCCGAGAAGATCCATCCCGATCCGGAAGGCTACACCCGCCACGTGCTGGATCATCAGGCCGTGAAGCGCCGCGGCAGCCCGGCCGACATCGCCC
>JAPJRA010000259.1 GCA_030824835.1 Geminicoccaceae bacterium
TCGTCATCGGCCAACATTTCCCGCTGCTGGAACTGGTTCAACGCGGCCGACCAGCAGCGCGACCGGGGCGAGCCGACGCTGATCGCCGGGATCACGCGCCAGGTGATGGACGACTACGCCGTCGATCCGCAGCGCGTCTTCATTGCCGGCCTGTCTGCCGGCGGGGCCGCGGCGGCGGTGATGGCCGGCACCTATCCCGATCTCTATGCCGCCGTCGGCGTTCATTCCGGTCTGGCCCATGGTGCCGCCACGGACATGCCCTCGGCCTTTGCCGCCATGCGCAGCGGCGGGAATGTCGACGTGCAGGCGCATCGGGCCGGCCGGATGGTGCCGACGATCGTCTTCCACGGTGATCAGGACAGCACCGTCCATCCGCGCAACGGCGATCAGGTGATCGCCCAGGCGCGCGCCAGTGGGCCTGCCGGGCTGCAGCCAACGGCCACCGTGGTGCGTGGGCAGGCCCCCGGCGGCCGCTCCTTCAGCCGAACGCTTCATGCCAACCCGGATGGGCGCTCGGTCCTCGAGCAATGGGTCATCCATGGCGCCGGGCACGCCTGGGCGGGCGGGAGCCCCGCCGGATCCTACACGGACCCGGAGGGCCCGGACGCCGGCCGCGAGATGCTACGGTTCTTCCTGGCCAATCCCCATCCCGACCTACCGCGGTCGGCGCACTAGACGGCGCTCCGCATTGGAGTGGCGCTGAGGCCGGCAGCACGATCGGCCGGCTTCGGCTCCATGCGGTCGGGAGCCAGGAGGCTGGTGCGGCGTTGATCCGTTCGTGACTTCTGCAACGACCGAGGAGAGGGATGATGAGGCTTCGATCCAAACGCAGCTGGGTGGGTATGGCGGCAATCGCGGCCATGCTCGCGGCGACGGGCTGTTCGGAGAATACGGGCAAGGGTGCGGCCATTGGCGCTGCGGGAGGTGCCGGTCTGGGCGCACTCGGCCAGGGCAGCATCCTGGGCAACGCGGCTGCCGGTGCCGTGGCGGGCGGCGCGGGCGGCTTCATCTACGATCAGCTCAAGCGCGGCGACGACTGATTGCCGGAAAGGCTGCTCTTCCGCGTCCTGCATTCATTGGTGGGCTGCTGGAACGTTCGGTGCCGGAGTGGGTTTGGGTCATGTCCGGGAGGCGTCGCGGGCAGGCAGGGTGCGTCATAGTGCAGGGGAGACCTTCATGGCAGGCAACGAGGAAGCGGCAGCACGGGATCGCGTGCAGGTCGGAGACCAGTCCATGACCCGCGGCAGCGGTGGAGAGCTTCACCAGACCGCCGAGGAAGGCGCGGCCGTACTGACGACGAACCAGGGTGTGCCGGTCTCGGATGATCAGAACTCATTAAGGATCGGCGAGCGCGGTCCGACCTTGCTCGAGGACTTCCACTTCCGTGAGAAGATCTTTCACTTCGATCACGAGCGCATTCCCGAGCGCGTCGTGCATGCACGCGGTATGGGGGCGCACGGCTACTTCGAGAATTACGAGCCCTTGACCGAGCTCACCCGGGCCGATCTCTTTCAGAGGGCGGGCGAAAAGACCGAAGTTTTTGTGCGCTTCTCGACCGTCGCCGGTAGCAAGGGATCGCCGGACCTCGCCCGCGACGTGCGCGGGTTCGCGGTCAAGTTCTACACGAAGGAGGGCAACTGGGATCTAGTCGGCAACAATATCCCGGTCTTCTTCATCCAGGACGCGATCAAGTTTCCCGACCTGATCCACGCTGCCAAGGAGGAGCCGGACAGGGGTTTCCCCCAGGCCCAGACGGCGCATGACAATTTCTGGGACTTCATCTCGCTGACGCCCGAGAGCATGAACATGGTCATGTGGATCATGTCGGACCGGACCATCCCGCGCTCGCTGCGGTTCATGGAAGGCTTCGGCGTTCACACCTTCCGCCTGGTCGACTCCGCGGGCAAATCAACCTTCGTCAAGTTCCACTGGAAGCCCAAGCACGGCATGCAGTCGGTGGTGTGGAACGAGGCACTCAAGCTCAACGGTGCCGATCCGGACTTCCATCGCCGCGACCTGTGGGATGCCATCCAGAGCGGTGACTTTCCCGAGTGGGAGCTGGGGCTGCAGACGTTTGACGAGGAGTTCGCGAACAACTTCGCGTTCGATGTGCTGGATGCCACCAAGATCATTCCGGAGGAGATATTGCCGGTCCGACGTATTGGTCGCCTGGTGCTCGACCGCGTGGTCGACAATTTCTTCGCTGAGACCGAGCAGGTGGCCTTCTGCACCCAGAACATCGTGCCGGGTATCGACTTCACCAACGATCCGCTTCTGCAGGGGCGCAACTTCTCCTATCTGGACACCCAGCTGAAGCGCCTGGGCAGCCCCAATTTCCACGAGATTCCCGTCAATCGCCCGCGCGGCTGCCCGTTCCAGAATTTCCAGCAGGACGGTCACATGCGTATGACGGTGCCCAAGGGCCGGGCCAACTATCAGCCGAACAGCTGGGGCGAAGGCCCGCGTGAATCGCCGGCGCGCGGCTTCCGCAGCGTCGCCGTCGAGGAGGGCGGCCCGAAGTTGCGGGTCCGGGCGGAGAGCTTTGCCGATCACTACAGTCAGGCGCGGCAGTTCTACATCAGTCAGACCGAGACCGAGCAGGGGCACATCGCCTCGGCCCTCGTCTTCGAGCTGAGCAAGGTCGAGACCGTGGCGATCCGGTCCCGTGTCGTCGGCCATCTGCGCAACATCGACGAGGCCTTGGCCAAGAAGGTCGCGACGGGTCTGCGGCTGAAGCAGCTGCCGGAGGCGTGCGCCGCCGCGCGACCGACTCGGATGGACCTCGAGCCCTCGCCGGCGCTGAGCATCATCGGCAACCCGCCGCCGTCCTTTGCCGGCCGCAAGGTCGGGGTTCTGGTGACGGATGGGGTCGATGCGAGCCTGTTCGGTGCCGTCAAGAAGGCGATCGAGGGCGAGGGGGCCATGGTCAAGGTCGTGGCGCCCAACGTGGGCGGCGTCGAGGCGAGCGACGGAAAGTGGCTCGAGGCGGACGAGCTGCTGGCCGGCGGCCCCTCGGTCCTGTTCGATGCGGTGGTGCTGCTGCCGTCAGCGGAAGGGGCGGCGTTGCTGGCCCGCGAAGCGGCTGCACGTGACTTCGTGGCCGACGCTCATGCTCATCTGAAGTGCATCGGCTATGCCAGCCCTGCCGAGCAGCTGCTGCGGAGCGTCGGAGCCTGGGATGCGCAGGACGAGGGTTTCGTGGTGCTGCAATCGGCCAAAGATGCCAAGACGTTCCTGGCGGCCTGCCGCAAGCTCCGAGTCTGGTCCCGGGAGCCCAAGGTGCAGGTTGTTCAGCAGGCGTGACGGACGGCTCGACCGCCGACTACTTCACGGCTGCGGTCAGGAGCGTTTCGGGTCGCTTGAGAAACTGGCTAGGATCGACTGGATCGGTGCCGGCGCGAAGCTGGAAATGCAGGATCGAATCGGCGGCGTCACCGGTGCGCCCGAGGGTAGCGATCGGCTGCCCCTGGCGCACCTGGTCACCAGCCTGCACCAGCAGCGCGCCATTGCGCGCATAAACGGTGATGAAGCCTTCTGCGTGCGCGATCAGCACCAAGTCGCCGTAAGACCGTAGCTCGTTGCCGGCATAGATGACGAGCCCATCCTGTGCTGCCCGGACCATCGTCCCGGCAGCGGCCAGGATGTCGAGCCCGTCGCACCATGTTCCGTCGGCCGCTTCCCCGAAACTGTGCACGATGGTTCCGTGCAGCGGCCAGTCGAAGCCGAGGGGCAGCTGGAGGTCGCCGGGTTCCACCGCTTGGCATTGCGCGCAATCGGCAAGGTGGCCGGCCTGCCCTGCTGCCTGCCGGTCGTAGGCTCCAGCGTTGCGAGGCAGGATCACTGCAAGGGCAGTAACCAAAGCCAGCATGAGTCGGGACGACAGGACGGGCATTGCTTTGTTGGGTTGTTTCGACCGGGGCGCGAGACGACCCTACACGGAAATGCCTTCGGAGCCAGATGTCGGGAAACACGTTCGTGCTCAATGACGCGGCAGTGTGACCTGAATCACTGCCTGCCAGCGACGCCGATGGGACCGCTGCGGTCGAGATCCAGAGCGTCGGATTCCACCACGGTGCGCTCGATCACGTCGCGGAGCTCGCCGACCAGGGCTGCAATGTCGTCCCCCCGCGCCATGCCTTCCTCGATCCTGCCGGCTATCGCGGAGATCCCCACCAGGCCGAAGCTGCCGGCTGTGCCGCGGAGCCGATGGGCCTCGCGTAGCACGGCGTCGGGCTTGTCCAGCGATTCTCCCAGACGCACGCAGCTCAGGCGGGCTCCCTCGAGCCCTCGGGCGAGCAAGGTCCGGCATGCACCGGATGGTAGCGCCGCTGCCATGGCGGTAAGCATCCCGTGATCGACCAGCGGCACGCCTGCCGGGCCCGGCGCCGCCGGCTCGGTGCGCGGCACGTCATCGACGGGGTGGCGCGCGGACGTGAGCTTGCCGGATGCGATGTCGGCAAGGGCGTTGAACAGCTCGGGCCACATGATCGGCTTGGTAAGGCAGAGGTTCATCCCCGCCGCCAGATAGCGGTCGCGCTCGGTCGCCATGACATTGGCTGTGAGCGCCAGGATCGGCACCTCAGCGGCCGGCCCTGCCATGCGCCGGATGTGTCGCGTGGCCTCGATGCCGCTCATCACCGGCATCTGCACGTCCATCAGCACGACGTCCAAGCCACCGCGCCCGGCGATCTCGACCGCGACGGCGCCATTTTCGGCCACCACCACGTCGTGGCCGTAGCGAGCCAGCATGGCCTGCAGAAGCTCGCGGTTCACGGGCACGTCGTCGACGACGAGAATGTGCAGGGCCGGGATCTCGTCCGGCATCGGCGCGATGCCAGATGTGTTCGCTTGGCCGTCGCCGGTCTCGAGCGGTAGCTCGAACCAGAATCGACTGCCTTGGCCGGGCTGGCTTTCCAGCCCGATCACGCCGCCCATGGCATTGACCAGGGAGCGGCAGATGACCAGACCCAGGCCGGTGCCGCCGTAGTTGCGGGTCGTCGAGCGCTCGGCCTGGACAAATGGCTGAAACAGCTCCGCCTGCCGTTCATGCGGGATGCCAATACCAGTATCGAGCACCTCGAAGCGCAGACGCGGTCTGTGCTCGAGGCTGACCAACTCCCGGACGCTCACCGAGACGGTGCCCCGGGGGCTGAACTTGAGCCCGTTGCCGATCAGGTTGACCAGCACCTGCCGCAGCCGTGTCGGGTCGCCACGGACCACCAGCGATGGGGCGACCATCGACTCGAGGCGCAGCTCCAGCCCACGATCCAGGGCCTGCGGCGTCATCATCGAGCTGACCTGCTCGAGCACGTCCTGCAGCGCGAAATCGATATGCTCGAGGTCGATCCTGCCGGCTTCGATGCGGGAGAAATCGAGAATGTCGTTGAGAATGTTGAGCAAATAGCGTCCGGAGGCGCGGATGGTGTCGACATGACGCTGCTGCGCCGGGCTCAGGCCCTCGGCCGCCAGCAGATCGGCCACGCCAAGCACGCCCGTCATGGGGGTGCGGATCTCATGGCTCATGGCCGCCAGGAATTGCGACTTCGCCTGGTTGGCGCGTTCAGCATCCTCGGTCAACCGACGCATGTCCTCGGCCTGCCGCTCCAGCTGCGCCACGGCTTTTGCCAACGCCTGATCGCGGAATTTCGCATCGGTGATATCGCGGCCGTGGCCGACATAGCCGGCAATATCGCCCTGTTCGTCGAGCAGCGGCGTCTTCAGCGAGCAGAGCCAACCCGGCGAGCCGTCGAGCCGCCTGCACGGCTGCTCGATGATGACCGTCTTCCCGGCGGCGAGGAACGCCTCTTCGTCCAACTTGAACGCCGCGGCGATGTCGGCCGGATAGAAATCGACGTCAGTACGCCCGATCAGATCGTCCGGTGACTGCGCCCGCATGATCTGCGCCGTGGCACGGTTACTAATATCCCATAAATATACCTGACAAATGGTTCTCGGCCAGCTATGCTT
>JAPJRA010000260.1 GCA_030824835.1 Geminicoccaceae bacterium
GGTCAACGGTGTGCGCAGGTCGTGGGCGATGTCCTCGGTCACTTGGCGCATACCGATCAGCAGCCGCTCGATCCGCTCCAACATGGCGTTCAGATTCTGCGCGAGCTCGTCGAACTCGTCGCCGGTGCCTTCGGTCACGATCCGCTGGCTGAAATCGCCGGCCATGATGCGGGTCGTGGCTCGGTTCACGCGGTCAAGGCGGACCAGCATCCATCGGCTCATGATCACGCCGCCGACCAGGCCGAGAACCACCATCACCGCGACGCCGATCAGGATCGCGGCCCCCATGGTGTGGCGCGCCTGGACATTATCCTCGATGTCCCGTCCGACGAGCAGCCGGAATCCGCCGTCCAGCGAGACGACCTTGGCCAGTGCCAGATGGTCCTTGGGCATGCGCCGACCATCGTCAGGCACCTGCATGTCGAACTGCACGAAGGAATTGGCGTCGGGGACGGCGGCCGGCCAGGCGCTGATATTGCCGTCGAGAACGCTGCCGAACGGGTCGACCAGCAGGAAGATGGCTCGGCGGTTGGGCTCCGTGAGGGACCGCTCGGCGACGATGGCCAGCAGGTGCTCGAGGCCACCGGCAATATACTGCTCGCGCAGCCACCCGACCTCCTCCTCGACCCTGCTGCGGGCCTGCCGTTCCATGAACCGGATCCCGGAAATGTAGACGATGCCCAGGATCAGGGCCGCCGACAGGCTGAATAGGCCCAGATAGGCCAGGGTCAGCCGGAAGGTGGAGCTACTAAGCGGCCTTGTCCGGAGCACGTAAACTGTATCCGGCGCCGCGAACGGTATGGATGAGGGGATGCTCGTAGCCGCGATCGACCTTCTGCCGCAGCCGGCTGATATGCACGTCGATGACGTTGGTCTGTGGGTCGAAGCGGTAGTCCCAGACCTTTTCCAGCAGCATGGTCCGCGTCATGACCTGACCCGCATGCCGCATCAGCACCTCGAGCAGCTTGAACTCGCGCGGCTGGAGATCGATCGGCCGGCCGCCCCGCGCCACGCGACGGGCCAGCAGATCGAGGCTCAGATCATGGTAGCGCAGCACGGTCTCGGGACCCGAGGTCGGCGGGGCGCCACGCCGACGGCTCAGCGTCTCCAGCCGGGCGAGCAGCTCGGAGAAGGCGTAAGGCTTGGCCAGATAGTCGTCGCCGCCACTGCGCAGGCCCTTGACCCGCTCGTCGACCTCGCCCAGCGCGCTGACGAACAGCACCGGCGTCTGGTTGCCGGTCGCGCGCAGCGTCTTGACCAGGCTCAGCCCGTCGAGCTCCGGCAGCATGCGGTCGACGATCAGCACATCGAAATCGGCGCCGGCGGCCATCAGCAGGCCCTCGCGCCCATTGTGCACCAAGTCGACGTTGTGGCCGCTTTCCTTCAGGCCCTTGGCCATGTAGCCAGCGGCATCGCGGTCGTCCTCGATGATCAGCACATGCATCCCAGCCACATCCCCCAAGGGTTAATCTGGCCAGCGCCGAGCGTCGACGCAAGCTGCCATCGGGCGCCCGACCGACCGCAGTCGGCCGGGCGCCCGACGGGCCGAAGGCTCAGGAAGTGGCCAGGGGCACCGCCTCGAACCGCTCGTTGCCGTCGCGCGACACGTAAAGCAGCACCGATTTGGCGCCACTCTCGTGCGCCTTGCGGATCGCCGCCACCACGTCCTTAGGCTCGTGCACGGGCTTCCGGTCGATCGAGACGATGATGTCGCCGGCCTGGATTCCCTTGGCCTCGGCCGGGCCGCCGGACTGCACCTGGGTCACCAGCACGCCCTGAGCGTCGCTGTCGAGCCCCATCTGCTGGCGCTGCTCGGGCGTCAGGGCGGCCAGGGCCAGGCCCAGCTTGGGCTGATCGGCGCCCTGCTTGGTGGTCTCGTTGCTGGCGACCTGATCCTGGTTGGGCATCGCGGCGATCACCGCCTCCAGGGTCTTCTCCTTGCCGTCCCGCCAGACGACGATCTCTTCCTTCGTCCCGGGCGTCACCACGGCAACCGCCCGGCTCAGCTGGCCGACCTTTTCGATGGGCTTGCCGGCGAAAGAGAGTACCACGTCGCCCTGCTTCACGCCCGCAGCCTCGGCCGGGCTGCCCGGCTGGACCTCGCTGACCAGCGCCCCGTGCGGCTTGCCGAGATCGAGGTTCGAGGCCAGATCCTCATCCAGGCCCTGGATCTGGACGCCGAGCCAGCCGCGCTCGACCCGACCGTCGTCCTTCAGGTCGTCGATGACCTGCTTGACCAGGTTCGAGGCGATGGCGAAGCCGATGCCGACGCTGCCACCGGACGGGGAAAAGATCGCGGAGTTCACGCCGACCACCTCACCCTTCAGGTTGAAGGTGGGGCCGCCGGAATTGCCGCGGTTGATCGGGGCGTCGATCTGCAGGAAATCGTCGTAGGGGCCGCTGCCGATCTCACGACCGGTGGCCGAGACGATGCCCGAGGTCACGGTGCCGCCCAGACCAAAGGGATTGCCCACGGCCACCACGGCATCACCGACCCGGACCTTGCTGCTATCGCCGAAGGTGACGTAAGGCAGAGACTTGCTCGCCTCGACCTTCAGCAGGGCGAGGTCGGTCTTCTGATCGATCCCCTGCAGCTTGGCGTCGAGCTCGGTACCGTCGTCGAGCAGCACGGTGATCTTGTCAGCACCACCGGCGACGTGCGCGTTGGTGACGATCAGGCCGCTGGCATCGACGATGAAGCCCGAACCCTCGCCACGCTCATGCTGGGGCGGCCGCGGCGCCTGCATGGGGCCCTGGCCCTGCTCGCCGAAGAAGCGCTCGAAGAAGCGGCGCATCTCAGGGTCCATGTTCGGCCCGCCCATCGACTCCTCCGGCGCCGCGGTGCGCTCGACACGCACATTGACGACTGCGGGCTTGACCGCGGCCACCAAGTCGGCATAGCCCGCATTGGCGTAAGTCGTGGTGAGGCTGGCATTGGCCGGCGGAGGTGTCTCCGTGGCGAACGAGATCGCCGTGCCACCGGCCAACAGTGCTACCATGGCGGCGGCGGCGAGATTTCTCGCCCGTACCAGGCGCAAGATCTTGTCGGGGTTTGAGAAGCGATCGACGATTGGCATCTGGGACTCCATGCTGTCCAACGATCAGGTCGCCGCGACGGCGCGTTGTTTGATGTGCCTAGATATATATTACGAAGATGGTCCTCACCTTGCGCGTTAATGACATGATGTTCAGGCTGGGCCGTTGTCCTATCGCAGCCTCGTGAGCGGAGCGTGATGGAAGATCCGACGATGTTCCGCGTGGCGGTGCCACCGACAGCCGGAAGGCCGAGGACCCCTGCCGCGACCCTCGACACGATCGACGCCTGGGGCGTCGCCGCCGCGGGGATGCGGGCGCACCTGCTCGTCCTGCCGCAGGCCTTTCTCACCGACGCCGTCAGGCTGGATGATTGGGCTGGGCAGGGGGCGCTGCTGTCGGATGGGCCCGAACTGGTGGCGCTGGCATCGATTGCCCGCCGCTGCGGCGTGGCGATGGCCTGCGGCTATGTCGAGCAGTGCTCCGGCCGCTTTCACGACGCGGCGCTGTTCGTCGACTATCGCGGCTGCGCCCTGGCCAACTACCGTCGCACCCACTTCCTGCCGGGCAGGGAGCCGGAGCTGCTGGCCGAGGGCCACTGGCTCAACATCGTGCCGTTCGCCGGCCGCAAGCTCGGGCTGCTGATCGGCCCCGACATCGAGGTCCCCGAACCGGCCCGCGCCCTGGCGCTGGCCGGGGCCGACAGCCTGCTGGTGCTGGCCGCTCACGGCCCCGAGGCTGCCATCGTGGGCGAGGCGGTGCTGCCCGCGCGGGCCTATGAGAACGGCTGCGCCGTCGTCTACGCCAATGGTTGCGGCGAGGCGGCGGCGCCGGCCAGTCGGATCCTGGATCGCCACGGCACCATCCTCGCCGTGGCGACGGACGAGCCGGCGAGCGCGACGTTGCCGAGGCAGGAGCCTGCCCACCGTATCGCACGCCGCCCGCTGCTCTACCGCAAGCTGGCGGCGCCGGTCGCCGACGCCCATACTCCGCGGGTCTGACCGGCTGGCTCCGGGTGCGGCCCGAAATCACTGGCGCGGTCGCCCACCCAGCGCGTAGACGCGTCTTGGAACAGCTTGGCCTTTTGTGGCGGAGGGGAGCATGCGCACGATCCTCGTCAATCTCGAGATCAGCCCGGTCCTCGATTCGACGCTGCACAGCGCGCTGCTGGTGGCACAGCGCTTCGGCAGCTACATCGAAGGCCTGCACATGCGGCCGGGGCAGCCCGACATCATTGCCGCCGGCGCGGATGGCTTCGTGGCCGCCGCACCCGACCTCGTGGCCGGGTTCGAGCGGGAGGCCCGCGAGCGGGCCGAGCGGGCGCGGGAGACCTTCGAGGCATTCATGGCCCGGCACGCGCTGCCGCGGGCCACGGGTCTGCCGGCCGGCAGTGGCGTCTGTGCCGACTGGCGGATCGAGGCCACGAGCGGCCATGCGGCGATCGGCAGCATCGGGCGTGTGTTCGATCTGATCGTGGTCGGCCGGCCGCTCAAGGATTCGGTCACGCCGAGCATGGCAGCGCTCGAGACGGCGCTGTTCGAATCCGGGCGGCCCCTGCTCATCGCGCCGCCGCAGACACCGCAGGTGCTCGGCGACAACGTCCTGATCGCCTGGAACTGCAGCACCGAGACGGCCCGCACCGTGGCTTTCGCGATGCCGATCCTGACCCAGGCCAAGCGCATCACGGTGCTGCAGGTGCATCAGGGAACGGTGCCGGGGCCCAGCGCCGCCGAGCTCGCGCACAATCTGCAGCGGCACGGGCTCGCGGTCGAATGGCGCGATGCCCATCCCGGCGAGCACAGCGTGGGCGCCGCGATCCTCAACGAGGCCCGGTCGGTCGGGGCGGACCTGATCATCAAGGGCGCCTACACGCAGAGCCGCTTGCGGCAGATGATCTTCGGCGGCGCCACCAGCCATATCCTGGCCGAGGCCGAACTGCCGGTGATCGCGGCCAATTGACCGGCGTGGCCGGACATATTCTCAGGAGTCGAGCTGGATGAGCCTCGTACTGGCCCTGCACGCGCTTGCCGCGGTGATCTGGGTGGGCGGCATGTTTTTCGCCTACGTCGTGCTGCGGCCGAGCGTGGCCGAGCTGACGGCGCCCGATCGCCTGCGGCTATGGCGACGCGTGCTTGGCCGTTTCTTCACCTGGGTGCTGGGATGCATCGCTCTGCTGCTGCTGACCGGCTACCACATGGTGTTCGCGGGGTTCGGCGGGTTCGCCGGTGTCGGGCCGCACGTGCACGTGATGCAGCTGACCGGCTGGGTGATGTTCCTGCTCTTCCTGCATCTCTACTTTGCGCCGTGGAAGCGCTTCCGGACCGCCGTCGACGGCGGCGACATCGACGCGGCCGCCCGCCAGCTCGGCACGATCCGCCTGGTGGTGGCGATCAATCTCGCCCTCGGCTTGCTGACCGTCGCCGTCGGTGCCAGCGGAAGATACTGGGGCTGAGAGATTGCTCGCGGAGGGATGTCTCCCTCGGCGGAGCTGGCGCGGGCTGGCGTTGCTCGGCCTGCTAGCGGTATCGGCGCCGGGCTGGGCCGGGCCGGCCGCAGGTCAGCCGGACAATGCACCGCCTGCTGCCGCGGATTCCGACCAGGGTGGCGCCGACGAGCTTAGCATGGTGGAGCTGAAGGCGGCATTGGCGGAGCTGCGTCGCCGGCTGGCCAGTGGTCGGGGGAGCGATCTGGCGCCGAGCCTCGATGCGGCGCGCAAGCAGATCGAGCTGCTCACGCGGAGCTTGAGCGACCTGCGCCGTGAACGCGACAGCCTGCGCGGGCAGCTGGTGGCGGCGCGTGCGCGGCAGGCGCAGATGGAGCGTCAGCTGGAGGAGCGTGACCAGCGACTGGCGCGGGCGACCGGCGCCATGAGCGAATTGCAGCAGCGGCTGGCAGCCGCCGACCAGCGACAGACATGGCTGGAGCGCGAGGT
>JAPJRA010000261.1 GCA_030824835.1 Geminicoccaceae bacterium
GTCGTCCGCCATCGCCGCCCCGCCGTCTGGCCCGGCGCCGATGGTGGGGCGGCGCGGGCCCGACGGCAAGGGCCGCGGTGGCTCAGGGGGTCAGATACTTCTTCGCGACGGCCGTGCCCACCGTGTATTTGGGGTCGACGAAGTTGCCGAGCCTGACCTTGCCGCACTGGGTCAGCATCATGTAGGCGTCCCACTTGTCGAAGCCGTAGTCCTTGGCCAGCCAGCGGACGAGCTCGCGGTAGGCGATCCGGGTCGCGTCCTCGAGCGGGCGGGCGCTGCCGATGGTCATGATGAAGTCATCGGCCTCGAGCCTGGGCCACTCGATGGTCCAGCCCTTGATCAGGTCGACATGGATCACGGTCGTGGTCGGGTACTCGACCGCGACGCCGCAGACCTCGCCGTCGCCCTGGCAGGCATGGCCGTCGCCGATGAACAGCCGGGCACCCGCGGAGCGCACCGGCAGGTAGGTCACCGTGCCCGGCCCCATGTCCGGCAGGTCCATGTTGCCGCCGTGATTGTCCGGGGTCAGCGAGTTGATCGAATCGATCTCGGGCGAGCAGCTGAGCGTGCCGATATGCGGCCGGTAGGGCAGCACCACCCGGTCGCTCCAGTGGACGTGCTCCTCGTCGACATGGATCTTGCGGACCTTCTCCGGCAGTGGGTCGTTGAGCATCGCCGTGTAGTAGGTGCCGGTCAGCGCGCCGAACTCCTCGATCATGCAGCAGGTGCCGCGCGGCTGCGGCCCGCGCGGCGCCATGCTGACGATGTGCACGGCGAGCGCGTCGCCCTTCTCCGCCCCCTCGACCATGATCGGGCCGTTCTGCGGGTTGAGGAACGGCATCTGCAGCAGCGCCGAGGGCTTGTCGCTCTCGCTGGTGATCTTGCCCTCGAACGCGTCCTTAGTCTCCACCACCACCCGGTCGCCGGGGCGGATGTGCAGGACCGGGTCGGAGTAGGGGCCCATCGTGTAGTGGTACTTGCCCTGCTTCTCCTCGGTCAGCTCGTGCGTCGCCCCGATCCTGCCCTTGGCGACACCCAGCCGGTGCATGATCGACTGGGCCAGCCAGTCATTGCCGTGGGCGCGGCTTTCCATCTCCATCGCGGCTTCTCCATCATGGTTGCCCCGGCGCCATTCGGCACGCAGGGTCCGGGCGGCGGTGCCGACCGGCGGGTTGGGCTCGTGGTCGAGGACGGGCCGGGGCGGCGCGCGGCCACCCGGCTCAGCCCTTGGTGCGGTATTCGGGCGCGTGACGGCCGGCGCGGGCGACGAGCTGCTGGCACAGCTCCTCGACCGACACCCGCCGCTTCATGCTCTCGGTCCGCAGCACGTGGAACGCGTCGGTATCGTTGAGCTTGCGCTCCTGCATCAGCATCAAGATCGCCCGCAGCACCAACGGCCGCGCCTTGATGCGCAGGTTCAGATTCTCGATCAGCCGCCGCTGCTCGCGCTGGGCGGCGAAGGTGTGGAAGGCGATGGCCAGCGCGCTGAAGACGCCGTTGGAGCGGATGGGCTTGGTCAGGAACGCCGATGGCGCCTGCGACAGCGCCCACTCGATGCGGCCCGGCGTCTCCGAGCCCAGAAGCGCGATCAGCGGCACCGGCGCCTGGCCCGGCTCCCAGCCGAACAGGTCGTCGAAGCCCATGTCGGCGTCGAACAGGACGAGGTCCGCCGCGTCTGGCGCTAGACGCTCGACCGGCCAGCGGGCCTCGGTGCGCAGGCCCAGCTTCTGCAGATGCTCGGCCAGGAGCGCCCGGTTGCGGTCGTCCACATGGACGATCAATGCCCGGTAGCCGTGGAAGTTGGGCAGCCGCAGGCCGGTCATCGCACCACCCGCAGATGCCTGGCGCCGTCGGCTCCGCCGGATTCGAGCTCCGCGCGAAAGCGGGCGATGTCGAAGCGCACGAGGTAGGGATCCGGGCGGACCGGGCGCGGCGCGGTCCACAGGATCTCGAACTGCCCGGCCTCGTCGGAGCGGCCCAGGGACGGCGTCAGGCAGCAATGGTTGTTGCCGGGGTCGACCCGCACCGGCCCCTGCGGCGCCTCGAGCTCGATCTCGTAGAGGGCCCGCTTGACCTGCTCGATCTCACTCGACTGCGCCCGCTCGACCGCTGCCGCCAGCAGGCGCACGGCGATGTAGGCGGCCTCCGCGTCGGCCGAGGTCACGCGGTCGGTGCCGAAGCGGCGCTTGAAGGCGGCGACGAACACTTCGTTCGCAGCCGTGCGCGTTGACTGGAAGTAGACGCTGGAGGCGATGTGGCCGCCGGCGGCCTCGGGCGTGATCGCCAGCAGCTCCGGCTCCGATAGGGTGACGCTCGAGATCGGCATCCGCAGCGCGGGCTCGCGGGTGCGCGCCGCGTGGAAGGCCTCCATGAAGGCGTGGCTGGACACGCCGATCAGCGAGCTGAAGATGAAATCGGGCTTCAGCGCCACGATCTCGTCTACCAGATGCTCGACATCGACCGAGCCGACCGGCAGGTAGCGCTCGGCGACAATGGCGCCACCGCAGCCGCTGACGATCTCGCGCATCGTCCGGTTGCTCTCCCAGGCCCAGATATAGTTCGAGCCGATGCAGTAGGCCCGGCTGCCGTGGGCCCGCAGCATGTGGACGATCAGCGGCACGATGTGCTGGTTGGGCGAGGCGCCGGTGTAGATGACATTGTTGCAGCTCTCGAAGCCCTCGTAGTGCGACGGATACCAGAGCAGCCCGTCGCGCTTCTCGAACACCGGGATCACCTCCTTGCGGCTGGAGGAGGTGTAACAGCCGACCACGTGGCGAATGTCGGTCGTGCGCAGCATCCGGTCGCAACGCTCGCGATATTCGTTGAGGTCGCCGCCCGGATCCTCGATCCGGGGCTCGAGGACAAAGCCGTACCGGGTCGAGGCATTGACCTCCTCGATGGCCAGCAGGGCACCGTGCAGCAGCTCCGTGCCGATCGTGCGGTACGACCCCGTTTGCGAGAACACCACGCCGATGGGGACCGACCGCCTGCCCCGTCCGCTGTCCGCCACCACGTCCCCTCCCCAGTCAAGCCCGCACGGGCGACGTCATTCCGCGACGGTGATCGCTGACGCGGCCTTGGCGGACGCGTACGCAAAGATCGCGCCGATCCACATCGACAGCGGCACCACGATCAGCGGGTTGGCGAGGCTGAGCGAGGTCAGGTTGGCGAGGTTGAAGCGGTCGGGCGTCTGCAGCAGGAAAGCGAAGGTGCAGGCGTAGCCATAGGTTGTGCCGGGGATCGAGGCGAAGGCCGGGACCTTGGCGGCCAGGATGTAGACGGCGATGGTGATGGCCACCACCAAGCTCGGCCAGAGCGTCGGCCCGAGCAGCGCATCCCCGGGGATGAGCACGATGAGCAGGGCGGTGGACCAGGCCACCAGCACCCCGAAAGCGTTGGCGACGATGGTGGAGCGGAGAGCCGCCTCGTTGCCGCCGGAATGGTAGAAACAGGCCCAGGCCATGAAGGCCGCCCAGATCAGGATGCCGCCCACGGTGAGGAACATCCAGGTCGCGACGCCCCCGAGCACAGCCACGCTGAGCGCCAGGGCTGGAATGGTCTGCATGATGACTTCTCCAGTGCGGGCGGTATGCCGCCGCGCGTTGCCAGCGTGTTGCCTCCGACCGCCGCCGGGCGGCCGGCGACGGTCGATTGTCAGGCCTCTCGGGAGGCCGTCCCCCAGCGGCTGTAGAGCCAGCCGCTCATGCCACCCAGGAGGAGCCAGAGCACGGCCGCGGATCCAAGCGAGGACATGACGAACTCGGCGGCAAGCTCGGCCGGCACGCCGCCTTCGCCATGCGCGTCGACATGTGGCGCGCCGACGAGATGCGGCAGCAGGACCAGGCCGGCACCGGCCACCTTCGCCCAGGGTCGCGGTGCGAACACCATCACGGCGAGCCCAATCATCGTCGCCGCCGCGGTGGCCAGCCACCAGGCCTGGCGATCCGCGAGCGGCGCCGCGACCGAGCCCGGGAGCTCGGGCGGCAGGCCCAGCGCCGGCGCCGCCGAGAACGCGGCGAAGCCGGCCAGCCCCCACATGATGCCCTGGACCAGTCCAACGGGCCGGTTGCGGAGGCTGAAGCAGGCCACCAGCATCAGGCTGAAGCCGATGGCCGTCAGGATGTTCGCGGTGGCGGTAAATGCCGTCCGCTCGCCGCCGTCGGCGGGCTTCCAGGCATCCGCCTCGTGCACGTGCTCAGCAACGCCCTGGGCGTGCGCATGGGCGGTCGGCGGCGGAGCCGCCGCAGCCGCATCCTCGTAGGTCTCGGCCTCGAGAATGAGCGGCACCACCGACTGGGTCTGCAGCACGGTCATGGCGATGCCGCCGACGGACCCGGCCACGATCGCGGTCAGCAGGAGGTTCCTCAGCATGACCCCACCCCGCTCAGTGACAGGGAAAGCCGACGGCGTGGCGGGTGTCGTGGGCAGCGTTGTGCAGCACGCTGGCCCCGGCGAACCCGGTGCCGTAGATCAGGAAGCTCCCGAACATGAACAGGAGAGCCGCCACGGTGACGCGGGCGGCGACGCCTGAAGAGGTGTGGCCGATGCTCAAGCTGCCGAACATGTCTGTCGTCCCCTGGGGTAGGCCGGGATTCCCGGCCGAGTTGGATGGGTGATCGGGACCGACCCGCGGCCCCGGATGTCGAGGCCGCTCAGATCACCTCTTCGCGGGTGCGGGTGCGGAACTCTTCCGTCCGCTGGTCGAGCTCCTCGGGTGTGACGATCCCGCGATCGACCACCAGCCGCTCGAACGCGGCGAGCCACTGCTCGTAATATTCCCACGACGGGTCGTCGACCGCGTGGCTGCTCTCCCAGTTGCCGATGGTGCTGATCAGGCTCTGGCGGAAGTCCTCGAACCGATAGGCATTGCCCTCGGCCAGCGCCAGGACCAGGCCGAACGCCCGGCCCTGCCAGGGCTCGTCAAAGCTCAGCCGGTCGCAGCGGCGCGGCAGCGCCGCCGCACCCGCCCGCAGGCCCTCGACATACTCCGTGCGAGTCTCGCTCATCGTGGCTTCCATCGCTCAGGCCGCCTTCACCAGATCGAGGCCCTGCATGGCCTCGGTGCTGATCAGCGCCGCGAGCTTCTCCTCGCTCCAACCCTCGGTGCCGGCCGGGCGGACGGGCACCACGAAGTAGCGGATCTGCGCGCTGCTATCCCAGATCTCGACCCGGACCGAAGGCTCCAGCTCGACGCCGAAGTCGCCGAGCACGCCGCGCGGATCGCGCACCACGCGGGCGCGGAACACGGGATCCTTGAACCAGTAGGGCGGCAGGCCGAGCAGGGGCCACGGCCAGCAGGAGCACAAGGTGCAGGCCACCATGTGATGCACGTCCGGCGTGCACTCGACGGCCATCAGGTTCTCACCCTCGATGCCGTCGCGCAGGCCAAGCTCGGCAATGGCGGCGTTGGTATTCTCCAGCAGGCGCTGCTTGAAGGCCGGGTCGGTCCAGGCGCGGGCCACGACCTTGGCGCCGTTGAACGGCCCCATGTCGTGCTCGAAGAAGCGGATCACCCGGTCGACGGTGTCGATGCCGATCAGGTTCTTCTCACGAAACAGCGATTCGAGGGCCTTGGTGCGGGCCGCGTAGTAGGTCTCGCTTTCGCGCAAGTGATGGTGATGGCCATCCTCGCCATGGTTGTCTGCCATGCGATGTTCCCTTCGGAGATCTATCGTCGTTACTTGGGAGTCGTCGGATACGGTGCCGCCTGATCTGGCCAGATCTCGACGGCTACCGGCTCAGGCCACCTTTTCGAGGTAGGTCTCGAAGCAATCGTTGTAGAGGACGTCGTCCGTGTCCGCGATATCCGGCCAGAGATCGCGCGTCTTGAACTTTACCCGGTAGACCGGCTGCGGCGTGCTCACGCTGTCGGTCGGCACGCCGTCCGTATAGAGGACCGGGCGGGGATAGACCTCCTCGACGACGCCGCTCTTGCCCCGCAGGTACCCCGGTAGACGCG
>JAPJRA010000262.1 GCA_030824835.1 Geminicoccaceae bacterium
GCCATCGGGACAGCGGGCTCCTGCGCATGATCTGGGCGCGCTCCACCAGTGGCAGTGCCGAGACCCACATGATGCGCATTCGCGAGACGGCCTACGCGCAAGGATCACGCTGCGTGGTGGTCGACCCGATCTCGGCCCTGTCGAAGTCCGGCAACAAGGGCAATGCACGCAACGTCGTGGAGCGCCTGATCGACTGGGCCAAGGCCGAGAGCATCACGCTCCTCTGCACCAGTCTCCTGGATGCCAGCAATCCCGCCATGGAGGGCACGCCGT
This sequence comes from Geminicoccaceae bacterium, assembly GCA_030824835.1. GTDB lineage: Bacteria > Pseudomonadota > Alphaproteobacteria > Geminicoccales > Geminicoccaceae > Benzoatithermus. The sequence goes on from JAPJRA010000262.1 coordinate 274, forward strand.
TACAGGTCTCCACGTTGGCGGATACCTGGATCCACTTGAGCTACCTGGTTAACGCTGGCGAGCGCAATCGCGCCCTCTCGATCATCAAGTCGCGAGGGACCAGTCATTCCAATCAGGTGCGCGAGCTGATCCTGGATGCGCGCGGGGTGACCCTCGCCGATATCTACACGGCCGGTGGCGAGGTGCTGATGGGCACCATGCGCTGGGAGAAGGAGCACGCCGAACGTCTCGCGGCCGCGGAGGCCGAGGCTGCTGCGGGACGGCAACGCCTGCTGCTGGAGGCTGAGACGTTCGAGCTCGAAGACCGTCTGAAGGCCCTGCAGCACGAGCTCGCCGCCAAACGCGCCGCCATCGCCAGTCTGCTGGAAACGGCTGAAAACGCCGCCGCCGCGGAACTCGAGAGCCAGCGCGCGCTGCATCGGATAAGGCAAGGTGACGCCCGTCCCGAGCCCGGCGAGACCGGCTGTGACTAGCCCCGTCGTCTGCTTCCGCCTCTACATCGCCGGCGACGCGCCAAACTCGCAACGCGCCACGGCCAACCTTTACAGCTTCTGTGAAGCCTATTTTCCCGAACGACATGAGATCGAGATCATCGACCTGTTTGTCGAACCCGAACGTGCCCTCGCGGACATGGTGCTGCTCACGCCGACCCTGGCGATCGTGGCCCCGCCACCGTTGCGGTCGATCGTCGGCGATCTCGGCGAGACCTCCGTCCTGCTGCACACGCTGGCGGCAGAGCTCCGCCTCCGATGAGCGCAACGGACCGGACGGCGGTCGAGCGGCATGAAGAGCTGCTGGAACTCGTGGCCCTCCTCACCTCCACGCAGGAGCGCATTCTGGAGCTGACCGGCGGCCAAGTCGACGCCGTGGTACAGCCATCGGGCGCCCTGCATCTGCTGCCGCAGACGCACACGCACTTCCGGCAGCGCGACGCCGTTCAGCGCGCCTTCGGCGCCGAGCGGGCAGCCATCCTCGATGCCCTTCCGGCCCAAATCGCTCTGCTGGACCGGGCGGGGCACATCCTCGTCGTCAATCGCCAATGGCAGGCCAACGGCGAACGCAACGGCCTGGCCAGAGGCTACTCTTTCGTGGGCCGAAGCTACCTCGACGTTTGCACCAGTGCCGACGGCGATTCGGCCGAGGAGTCGCTCGCCATGGCCGAGGGCATTCGCGCCGTCCTCGACCGGACACTGCCGTTCTACACACAGGAATATATGTGCCCGACGCCCCATGGCCTGCGGTGGTTCCAGCTGCTCGTCTCGCCACTCGCCGACGCCACCAACCGTGGTGCCGTGGTGATGCATATCGACATCACCAGTGAGATGGCGGTCCGGAACGAGTTGCGCGACACGATCACCCGGCTGAACGCCATTTTCGACAATGCTCTGGATGGCATCATTACCATCGGCGAGCAGGGGGCCATCGAATCGTTGAACCAGAGCGCCGGGCGCATCTTCGGCTACGAGCCGGACTCACTTCTGGGCCGTGACGCATCGGTGCTCATGCCGACTTTCGATGCCGTGCTCCGTGAGGGCTATCGGCAGCATCATGGCGATGCGGTGAGCAGGCACGTCGCCGGCTTCGAGTGCGAGATCGACGGCGTCCGCGCGGACGGCTCTTCCATGCCATTAGCCCTCGGCCTCAGCGAGATGCGCCTCGGCGAGCGCCTCCTCTATATCGGCATCGTGCGCGACATCACCGAGCGCAAGCGGGTTGAGCGGCTGCAGAGCGAGTTCATCTCGACCGCAAGCCATGAGCTGCGCACGCCACTGACCTCGATCCTGGCATCCCTGAAGCTCATCACCCATGGAAAGGAGGCACTGCCGCCCGTATGCTCCCGGCTGTTCCAGCTGGCCTACCGGAACTCGGAGCGGCTGAAGCACCTGATCGACGATATCCTCGACGTCGAGAGGCTGGCCAGCGGGCAGGTCAAGCTCGAATGCGCGCCGGTCACGCTGCACGAGCTAGTGGCCCAGTATCTCGAGGCGAGCGCGGCCGAGGCCGCCAGCCTGCAGGTAGGCCTGGGCCTCGAGGCGGCGGTGGCTACGGATCACCCCTTGGTGCATGCGGACGGGGAGCGGATCCACCAGATCCTGGGCAATCTGGTCGGTAATGCCGTCAAGTTCTCCCCACCCGGCGCCACCGTCCGGCTTCGTGTCCAGGAGCGGCACGGTTGGGTCCGGGTCGAAATCGAGGACAGCGGGATCGGCATCGATCCGGCGTTTCATGGCCAGCTCTTCGAGCGGTTCGCCCGGGCAGACAATACCAACACGCGCAGCAAGGGCGGCACCGGCCTCGGGCTCCACGTCAGCAAGGCGCTGGTGGAGCGACATGGCGGTCGCATCGGCTTCCGCTCTGAGCCCGGCAAGGGCTCGACCTTCTGGTTCGAGCTGCCCGTCTGGCAGCCGAGCGCAGCTGCATCTGCCGCACCGGTGACGTCGTAAGCCGGCGGCCAGCAATTCCCCCTTGCCTGGCGGCAGCTGTGCGGGTATATGCCCGCATCATGGCTATGGAATGCTACTGTGCTGTGCTCCGCACCGCCGCCCGCAGGATGACGGCGCAATATGACGCCGCGCTGGAATCGGTCGGCATCAATCTCGCGCAGTTCAGCCTGCTGCGGAACATCGAGCGCGCGGCGCCGGTGTCGCTCACCGAGCTGGGCCGGCGGGTCGAGCTCGACCGCTCGACCGTCGGGCGCAATGTGCGCGTGCTGCAGCGCATGGGCCTGGTCGGGATTACCCATGGCTCCGACCAGCGCGAGGCGTCGGTGGAGCTGACCGATCAAGGGCGGGATCTGCTGCAGCGTGCGGTGCCGCTCTGGCGGGAGGTGCAGCGCAGGATCGAGGCCAAGCTCGACGCCACGCAGGCCGCTGAGCTGCGCAACCTGCTGCAAATGCTGTGAATTTTTTGCCGAAATGCGGGTGCATACCCGTAACTGGAGGGTGTCTCATGTCGCTCGCGTCTCTCAGCCTGCGCCGGCCCGACCCGGCAGCCGGCCGTTCGACCGCCAGCAGGAGGCGCTCGGCATGATCTCCTCCCGGCTCGCCGTCACCCTCGCCAGGCGGAACATCCATTACGGCTGGGTCGTCGCCGCGACGACCTTCCTCACTATGCTGGCCACGGCCGGGGCGGTGGGCGCGCCCGGCGTCATGATCGTGCCGCTGCAGCGCGAGTTCGGCTGGCAGAACGCCGACATCTCCTCGGCCCTGGCCATCCGCCTCGTCCTGTTCGGCCTGATGGGTCCGTTCGCCGCCGCCTTCATGAACCGCTTCGGCATCAAGCGCGTGGTCGGCTCGGCCCTGGCCCTGATCATGGCGGGCATCGCCGGCTCGATGGTGATGACCGAGGTATGGCAGCTCGTCCTGCTGTGGGGAATCATCGTCGGCCTCGGCACCGGCATGACCGCCCTGGTCCTGGGAGCCACCGTGGCGACGCGCTGGTTCATGCAGCGCCGCGGCCTCGTCGTCGGCATGCTGACGGCCAGTACCGCCACCGGTCAGCTCGTCTTCCTGCCCCTGCTGGCCGAGCTCACTGAGCGGTTCGGCTGGCGGATCGCCTTGACCCTGGTCCTCGGTATCCTGCTCGCTTCCATGCTCCTGGTGCTGGTCCTGATGCGCGACCGGCCGTCGGACGTCGGCCTCGCGCCCTATGGCGGCGAGGCCCTGGTCCCGGCGCCGACGGCGGAGCACGGGCTCGGGACCCTGCTCCTGTCGCCGCTCGTGGCCTTGCGCGAGGCGGCGGGCAGCCGGACCTTCTGGATCCTGTTCGCCACCTTCTTCGTCTGTGGCACGAGCACCAACGGCCTGATCCAGACCCACTGGATCACGCTGTGCGGCGATTTCGGCGTGGCCCCGGTGGGTGCGGCCGGCGTGCTCGCAGCCATCGGCGTGTTCGACTTCATTGGCACCATCCTTTCTGGCTGGCTGTCCGACCGCTACGACAATCGCTGGCTGCTGTTCTGGTACTACGGCCTGCGCGGCCTCTCTTTGCTCTTCCTGCCGTTCACGGACTTCTCCTTCTACGGCCTGTCGCTGTTCGCTGTGTTCTATGGCCTGGATTGGGTGGCCACCGTGCCACCGACCGTGCGCCTGGCCGCGGATCGCTTCGGCGCCGAGCGGGCGAACCTCACCTTCGGCTGGATCTTCGCCGGCCATCAGCTTGGCGCCGCCACCGCCGCCTACGGCGCCGGGGCCGCGCGCGACGGCTTCGCCAGCTACATGCCGGCTCTGTTCGCCGCCGGTGCTCTCTGCCTCGTGGCCTCGCTGCTGGTCTTGACGCTCAGCCGCCCTACGGGAGGGAGCAAGGCGAAGCCCGTACCTCCCACCCCACCGACGGGCCGACCGGCCTACGCCGACTGAGGCATCAGGCCGCCGGCACCGCGCTCAACCCGCGAACCCGCCGGCGGCCAGAAACGCGGCCTCCGCCGCGGTGGTCGATCGGCCGAGCAGGGTGTTGCGGTGGGGAAAGCGGCCGAAGCGGGGACGATGGCGCGGTGGCCCAGCGCATGCTGCGCGTAGTCCCCGCCGAGGCCGCGATGGAGGCAGCAGGAGGAGGGCCAGCACCCCGTCGGCCGTCGCCGACCAGTCGTCCAGCTCCCGCCGCGCGGCCGCGAAATGGAGCTCCAGGAAGCGTTCCCGAAACGCCGCGTCGAAGGCCGCATCCTTCGTGAACCACCGTGCCGGGCCCGCCGCCCGCCAGAAGTCCAGGACCGCGGCTGCTCGGGGATCGGTTCCGCTCATGTAGCCAAGCCACCGAAGCGGCGCCGGTAGTCGCCCGGCGACAGCCCCAGTACCTTGTGGAACACCTTGCGAAAGGCGCCGGCGTCCTCGTATCCGACCTCCCAGGCGATCTGCTGGATCGATCGGGTGGTGAGCTCGAGCCGCTCGCGCGCCCTGCCGACCCGCAGATGCTGGCAGTACTCGGTGGGCCGCAACCCCGTCGCCTTGCGGAACCGGCGTAGGAAGGTGCGCGGCTCCAGGCCGGCGCGTGCCGCCATCGCCGGCAGTGTCGCACCCTGCGCCCCCTGGGCCTGCAGCCAGTGCTGAACTTTCAGGACGGCCTCGTCACCATGCTGCAGCCTGGGTGAAAAGCTGCTGTAGAAGCGCTGCTCGCGCCCCGGCGGGTCGACGAGGAGGAAGCGTGCGGTCGCCTGCATGAGGCTGGGGCCGAGCAGGCGGTCGACGAGCTTCAGCCCGAGATCCGTCCAGGCCATCACGCCGCCCGCGGTGACGAGGTCGCCGTCATCAAGGATCAGCTTGTCGGCGTCGACACGAATATCGGGAAACCGCCGGGCCAGGGTCTCCGCGAGGCTCCAATGGGTGGTCGCCACCCGGCCCATCAGCAGCCCGGTCTCGGCCAGCAGGAAGGCGCCGGCACAGACCGAGCAAAGTGTGGCGCCATACTCATGCCGGCCCTTGAGCCATGCGGCGAGCCGGACCGCGACGGCACGATCGAGCAGCTCGCCGAGGCTGGGCGGGACGATCACCGCCACCGGGCTGCCATACTCGCCCGGATGGGTGTCATGGACACACACCACCGAGCCACCGTCGACCTCGGCCCAATGCCGGACACGCAGCGCTGGCAGCACCTCGCCGGCGTGAGCGGCGGCCAGCCGGGTGGCGACCCCGAACAGGTCGGTGAGCCCGTGGACGGCCGCGAGCTGGACGCCGGGATAGAGCAG
>JAPJRA010000263.1 GCA_030824835.1 Geminicoccaceae bacterium
TACCTGCTGCGCTCGGCAGGCTTCATCGACGAGAACGTCAACTGGCTGGGCTCGGTCGATCACGCTCTCGGCACCATCGTCGTGGCCGACGTCTGGAAGACGACGCCGTTCATGGCGCTCCTGCTGCTGGCCGGGCTGCAGACGGTGCCGGGCTCGCTCACCGAAGCGGCGCACATGGACGGTGCCAAGGCGTGGCAGACATTCTGGTTCGTGCGGCTGCCGCTGCTGGTGCCGACGCTGCTGATTGCCGGCATGTTCCGCGCCCTGGACGCCTTTCGCGTCTTCGATCTGGTCTACGTGCTGACCGGCGGTGGCCCCGCCGATTCGACCGAGACGCTGTCGACGCTCAGCTACAAGATTTTGTTCTCGACGCTGCAGTTCGGCTACGGCTCTGCCCTGTCGACCGCGATGTTCATCACCGAAACCCTGATCGCGATCGGTTTCGGCGTCTTCATCGTCCGCCAGTTGCGGCGGCAGTGATGGTCTCGCGCAACCGCTGGCGGCCGGTCCTGATCTACCTCGGCGCGGCGCTGATCCTCGTCTGGTCGGCCGGGCCGTTCGTCTGGCAGTTCTCGACCTCGTTCCAGAACGACCGGGCGCTGACCGAGGCGGCACCCAGCTTGTGGCCGTCGCCCGTAACGTTCGAGCACTACGCCAACGTCTTTTTCGTCAAGAAATTCCAGCTCTATGTCCTGAACTCGATCATCGTCGCCGGGCTCACCACGATCTTCTGCCTGATCATTGGCTCGCTCGCCGCGTTCTCGCTGTCGCGGCTCGACGTCAAGGGCAGGTTCGGGGTGCTGGGCGTCATCCTCTCGGTGTCGATGTTCCCGCAGATCGCCGTGGTCGGCCCGCTCTACCTGATCGCCTCGGACATGGGCCTGCTCGACACCTATGCGGGACTGGTCATCACCTATCTGGCGCTGGGCCTGCCACTCGTGACCTGGGTGCTGTTCGGCTATTTCGACACGCTGCCGCGCGAGATCGACGAGGCGGCGCGCATGGACGGCATCACCACCATCGGCCTGCTCGTGCGCATCATCATCCCCATGTCGCTGCCCGGGATCGTCACCACGGGCCTCCTGGCGTTCATCGCGGCGTGGAACGAGTTCATGTTCGCGCTGGCCTTCACCTCGACTATCGAGCACCAGACCATCCCGGTGGGCATCGCCAACTTCACCAACCTCTATTACGTGCCCTGGGGCGACATCGCCGCCGCGTCCGTGGTCGTCACGGTGCCGCTGATCGTCCTGGTGCTCTTCTTCCAGCGGCACATCATCGAAGGTCTCACGCAGGGCGCGGTCAAAGAATGAACATGTCGGATAGCACCAAGACAAAACTGCAGGTCGGCTGCCAGACCTATACCTGGGAGATGCTGGGCGACGCCTGGAACGGCAACGCCGACGACCTGTTGGCGGCGATCGGCGGTGGCGGCTATGCCGGCATCGAGATCACCGACACGATGATCGGGCACTATGCCGACCGCCCGGAGGCCTTCGCCGAGGCACTGGCGCGGCACGGCCTGACGCTGGTGGCGTTCGCCTGCGGCAGCGCCAGCGGCTTCACCGAGCCCGAGGCCCTTGCGGACGATCTCAGGGCGGTGGAGCGGTGGCTGACGTTCGTCGGCCGGTTCCCGGGTGCGGTCCTGTCCCTCGGCAGCGCCACGGTTATGAGCCCCGGCAGCCGGGAGGGCAAGTTCGCGGCGGCGGCCCGGTTCTACAACGAGGCCGGCAGGCGCGGCATCGAGGCCGGCGTCCCGGTGGCGCTGCACCCCAGCTCGCACCACAACACGCTGCTGGAGACCAGGGCGGACTACGACCGGATCATGGCCCTCACCGACCCCGCGCTGATCGGCTGGGTACCGGATACGGGCCACGTCCTGCGCGGCAGGCAGGACATCCTCGACACGCTGCGAACCTATCAGGCTCGCATCCGCTACCTGCATCTGAAGGACGTCGACGCGGCCGGGAACTGGAGCATGCTCGGCGAAGGCGTGTGCCCGACGACGGACGTGATCGACGTGGTCGCCGCGGCGCCGGGCTTCAACGGCTGGCTGGTGCTGGAGGAGGAATCGGCCACCGCCGCCGCGGACCCCGTGGCGGCGGTGCGGCGCAACCGCGACACGCTGCGCACGTTGGCGGCGTGAGGACGCCCGGATGACCAGGAAGGAAGCGAGGCGCCTGCGCGTGGGCGTGCTCGGCTGCGGGCCGATCGCACAGTTCGCCCATCTCGAGGCCTGCACCAAGGCGCGCAACGCCGATCTCCACGCCATCTGCGACACCGCACCCGACCTGCTGGACCGCATGCAGGCCACCTACGCCGTGCCGCGCGCCTATGGCGACTACGACGCCATGCTGGCCGATCCCGAGATCGAGGCGGTGATCGTGGCGACCTCGGACGCGTTCCACGTGCCGATGTCGATCCGGGCGCTGAAGGCGGGCAAGGCCGTACTCTGCGAGAAGCCCATCGGGATTGCTGTCGACGAGGTCGAGGAGTTGCGCGCCGTGGTCGGGCGGACCGGCCGGATCCTGCAGGTCGGGCACATGAAGCGTTTCGACCCGGGGCTCGAGGCGGCGCGCGAGTTCATCCTGACCGATATGGGGGAGCTGCTGGCGCTGAAGGCTTGGTACTGCGACAGCACGCATCGCTACAGCATGACCGACGCCGTGCAGCCGCTGCCGATCGCCAGCCGCCATGCGAGCAAGCCGCGCGAGAACCCGAAGGCCGACCTGCGCCGCTACTACATGCTGGCGCACGGCAGCCATCTGGTCGACACCGCCCGCTTCCTGTGCGGCGAGATCACCGAGGTGCGCGCCCGGCTGGCCGAGCGGTTCGGCGCCTATTGCTGGTTCGTCGAGACCAGCTTCGCCAACGGCACGCTGGGCCACCTGGACCTGACGGTGGCCGTGCGCATGGACTGGCACGAAGGATTTCAGCTCTACGGCGAGCACGGCAGCATCCTCGCGAAGACCTACAACCCCTGGTACTACCGCTCGAGCGAGGTCGACATCTTCCACGAGAAGAACGCGACCTGGCGCCGTCCGCTGGGCGCGGACGGGCACTTCTTCCGCCGCCAGGTCGAAGGCTTCGCCGATTCCGTGCTTCACGGCGCACCCTTGCGCGGCGCCGACATCGAGGACGGGCTGGCCTCGGTCCGGGTCATGGCCGCGATCGCGGAGTCGGCGCGCACGGGCCAAGCGGTGAAGGTGGTCGACATGCGAGGCGCCATCTGATGCGCCTGGGCATCTTCGCCAAGACCTTCGCCGGAGCCGACGCTGCCACAGTGCTCGGGGCCGTGCGCCGTGCCGGGTATGATTGCACCCAGTTCAACATGGCCTGTGTCGGCCTGCCGCCGATGCCGGACGCCATCGACGAGGCCACGCTGGCCGAGATCCGCGCCGCGGCCGCTGCGGCCGGCGTGGGCATCGTCGCCCTCTCCGCCACCTACAACATGATCCATCCCGACCCGGCCGTGCGCGCCGACGGTCTCCGCCGGCTGGAGGTGATACTGGCAGCGGCCTGCGCGCTCGAGGTGGGGCTGGTCACGCTATGCACGGGCAGCCGCGACGCCCAGGACCAGTGGCGGCATCATCCCGACAACCTCACGCCCGCCGCCTGGGCGGATCTGTGCCGGGAAATGGCGCAGGCGGTGGCGCTGGCCGAGGCCGCCGGGGTCGATCTTGGCATCGAGCCGGAGCAGGCCAACGTCGTGATGTCGGCCGCCGATGCGAGGCGCCTGATCGGCGAGATGGGCTCGGCGCGCGTCCGTGTTGTCCTCGACCCAGCCAACCTGTTCAAGCAGGCGAACCGCGCGCAGGCGCGGGCCATCGTGGCGGCGGCGGTCGAGCTGCTGGGCGACCGCATCGCCATGGCCCACGCGAAGGATCGCGCCGACAACGGCAGCTTCACGACCGTGGGCCAGGGGGTCGTGGATTTCCCCGACCTCATCGCGCGGCTGCGCGGCGTCGGCTTTGCCGGACCCGTGGTGACGCACGGGCTGACGGCCGAGGAGGCCCCGGCCGTGGCATCGTTCCTGTCCGGGCTGCTGGCCCGATGAGAATGGGCACGCTGCGGCGCGACGATGCCGTCTTGCGCTTCTTCGTCGGCGTAAAAGGCAGCCCGTGCCTGTTCCAGCACGGTCTCGGTGGGAATGCGGCGCAGGTCGCGGAAAACTTCCCGGACGGCCCGGCCTATCGGCGCCTCACCGTCGAGTGCCGGGCGCAGGGGCAGTCGGAGCCCGGGTCCGTGCGCCCGTTCTCGATCGCGATGTTCGCCGCCGACGTCATGGCGGCCTGTGACCGCTGCGGTATCGAGCGGTTCATTGCCGGCGGCATCTCGACGGGGGCCGCCATTGCCCTTCATCTGGCCGTCCGTCATCCCGGGCGGGTGACGGGGCTGGTGCTGGCCCGCCCGGCGTGGCTGTTCGAGCCGGCCCCGACGAACATGCAGCCCTTCGTGGAGATCGCGCATCTGCTGCGGACGGAGGCGCCCACGGTCGCGCGCGACCGTTTCGCGGACTCGCCGACCGCCCTGATGCTGGCGCGCGAGGCCCCGGACAACCTGGCCTCGCTGCTCAAGTTCTTCGACCGGCCCGATCCCCGGCTCACCGCCGACCTCGTGGACGATATCGCGCGCGACGGACCCGGCGTGACGGCGGCGGACGTGGCGTCGATCGCGGCGCCGACGCTCGTGCTTGGGCACGATCAGGATCATGTCCATCCCCTCGCCCATGCCCAAGAGCTGGCCCGGACCATTCCCGTCGCGCAGCTGGCGACGATCACCCCCAAGGCTGCCGACAAGCCGCGCCACGTGGCGGAGTTCCGGGCGGCGGTGGACGCGTTCCTGCGGCGGCAGATCCCATGACCGGAGGTCCGAGCATGCACAAGACCAGACCCGGCGCCTTCGTGGCCAGCCTGCCGCGCGACCGTCTGCTCGGCGAGTTCTCGCTCTGGTCTGCGGACCTGTGCGACCTCGCGGCCGACCTACGCCGCACCGAGGCCCATGCCGACATCTACCATGTCGACGTCGCCGACGGCCGCTTCGCGCCCTCGTTCCTGTTCTTCCCCGACCAGGTTGCCCGAATCCGGGCACTGACCAGGCGGCCGATCCACGTGCACCTGATGGTCGAGGGCACCATCCTGCTCGAGCAGATCCGCCAGTTTGCGGCGGCGGGTGCGGATCTCGTGACCGTCCATCCGGAAAACGGGCCGGTCACGGCCGAGGCGCTGTCGCTCATCGGCGAGCTCGGCTGTGCTGCCGGCGTCGTGCTGCGGTTGGAGACGCCGGTCGCCACCCTGGCGCCCTATCTGGACCGGGTATCGTTCGTGACGCTCCTCGGCACGGCGATCGGGGTCAAGGGCCAGGGGCTGTCGGAGGAGGCCTGTCCGCGGCTGGAGGAGGTGCGGCGCATGCTGCGCGCCGCCGGGCGCGAGGATGCGGTGCGCCTCGCCGCCGACGGAGGCATCCGGGCCGAGACGGTGCCCCGGCTGCGGGCCGCCGGAGCGCAGACGGTGGTGCTGGGCTCGCTCGCGTTCGGCGATCCCGATCTTGCCGCGCGCATCGACTGGCTGCACGGCCTGCCGGAGCCGGCGGCCGCATGAGCGACGGCTGCGCGCTCGCCGTCGATCTCGGCGGCACGCAGCTGCGCACCGCCGTCGTCGACCGCTCCGGCGCGATCCGCGCATCCGCCGTCACTGCCACCCGTGCCCAGGACGGGCCGGCCGCCGTCATCGAGCAGATCACAGCGTTGATCGGCGAGCTGCTCGCCGCCATGCCGGCCTGCCCGATCGTCGGCCTGGGCGTCGGCGCGCCGGGACCGCTCGACCCGGTGGCCGGCATCTCCATCGCGCCGCCGACGCTTGCGGGCTGGCGCGACGTGCCGCTGGCTGCACTGCTCGAGGAACGGCTGGGCGTCGCGGTGACGGTAGAGAACGACGC
>JAPJRA010000264.1 GCA_030824835.1 Geminicoccaceae bacterium
ACCGGCTCTATGGCCGGCGCACGGTCACTGCGGGGGAACAGGCGGCCGACGGCGAGCAACGCCGCCAGAGCAGGCGTGCGCGGCGCAAAGGAGAAAAGAACAGCGCGCTCGCACCTGGCGGCCAGGCCCGTCACCGCTCGAACCGCGTCGGCGGCGACGTAGTGAATGAGCGAATCCATGGCCACGACGTAGTCGAAGCGTCCAAGCCCGGGATCGAGCATGTCGCCGACCAGGAACCGCACGTCGCCACTGCCGAGATCGGCGGCCGTGCGCTCGCGCGCGAGCCCGATCAGTGTCGGCGAGAGGTCGACCGCCACCACGGAAGCGCCCCGCCTCGCCGCCTCGGCGGCCAACACCCCGGTGCCGCAGCCGGCATCCAGGATCCGGGCGCCGCGCAGGTCTTCCGGTAGCCAGCCTAGCAGGATCTGCCGCATCTGGTCCCGGCCGGCGCGGACGGTGGCCCGGATGCGCCCCACCGGCGCGTTCGATGTCAGCCGTGACCAGGCGTCGACGGCCGTCCGGTCGAAATAGGTGAGGAGCTGCCCGCGGCGCTGCTCGTAGGAGAGCGTATGCATCAGTCGAATCCGAGCAGATCGAAGATGTCGCGGTCCTTCATCGGCGTGCCGATCATGGGTTCGGTCCCGGCCCAGAGGTTGGCGGCGAGCCGCAGATACTCGTTCTGCACCGCTTCCAGCTCCGGGGATGGCTCCATCTCGAACAGGGTCGACTTCTTGAGCCGGCTGCGACGGATCACGTCGAGGTCGGGGAAATGAGCGATCGTCTCGAGCCCGACGACGGCATTGAATCGGTCGATCTCGTCGGTCTTGGCACTGCGGTTGGCGATCACGCCACCGAGCCGGACGTTGTAGTTCTTCGACTTGGCCTGGATGGCGGCCACGATGCGGTTCATCGCGAAGATCGAGTCGAAGTCGTTGGCCGTGACGATCAACGCCCGGTCGGCGTGCTGCAGGGGGGCCGCGAACCCGCCACAGACCACATCGCCCAAGACGTCGAAGATGACGACGTCGGTGTCCTCGAGCAGGTGATGCTCCTTCAGGAGCTTCACCGTCTGGCCCACGACATAGCCGCCGCAGCCGGTACCCGCGGGCGGGCCGCCGGCCTCGACGCACATCACGCCGTTATAGCCCTCGTAGACGAAGTCCTCGACGCGCAGCTCCTCGGCGTGGAAATTCACCGACTCGAGCACGTCGATGACCGTCGGCATCAGCTTCTTGGTCAGCGTGAAGGTCGAATCATGCTTGGGATCGCAGCCGATCTGCAGCACGCGCTTGCCGAGCTTGGAAAACGCCACCGACAGGTTCGAGGACGTCGTGCTCTTCCCGATCCCGCCCTTGCCGTAGACCGCAAACACCTTGGCGGTGCCGATCTTCAGGTTCGGGTCGAGCTGGACCTGGACGCTGCCTTCGCCATCGGCGCGCGTGCGCGGCCGCTCCATCACGATCGTCATGCCACCATCCCAACGCCAATGCCTTCGAGCCGGTCCTCGAGTTCCTCGCCCGCGCGCCGCAGCGCTTCGAGCGTGGCCTCGTCCGGTGACCAGTAGTTGCGGTCGTGTGCCTCCAGCAGCCGGCTCGCCACCTTGGCCGACGCCGTCGGATTGAGCCTGGCCAGCCGCTCGCGCATCACGTCGTCGAGCACGAAGGTCTGGGTGAGCTGCTGGTAGACCCAGGGCGCCACCTGGCCCGTGGTTGCCGACCAGCCCATCGTATTGGTGACGTGGGTCTCGATCTGGCGCACGCCCTCGTAGCCGTGCTCCAGCATGCCCTCGTACCATTTCGGGTTGAGCATGCGCGTGCGCGTCTCCAGCGCCACCTGCTCGCCCAGCGTGCGCACGGTGCCCTCGCCGCGGGTCTGGTCGCCGATATAGACCGCGGCACCCTCGCCGCCCTTGGCGCGCCGCACCGCGCGGCTGATCCCGCCCAGCGTGTCGAAATAGTGGTCGACCGTGGTGACGCCGAGTTCCACCGAGTCGAGGTTCTGGTAGGCCAGCTCGACCCCGGCCAGCACGCTGTTCAGCAGTGCCGCCTGCGGGGCCGCGCGGCCGGTCCGGCCGTAGGCGAAGCTCTTGCGGCGGCTGTAGGTCTCCGCGAGCTCGTCCTCGTCGTCCCAGCGACCGTTCTCGATCATGTGGTTGACGTTCGAGCCGTAGACGCCCTCGGCATTGCCAAAGACCCGAAGCGCCGCGGTCTCCAGATCGCAGCCATGCGCGCGCTGATGGTCAAGCGCATGCTTGCGGACGAAGTTGCGCTCGCTCGGCTCCTGAGCCGCGGCGGCGAGGTAGGCGGCCTCCGCCAGCAGCTTGATCTGCAAAGGCAGGAGATCGCGGAAGATGCCGGAGAGCGTGATCAGCACGTCGACCCGAGGCCTGCCCAGCGTCTCCAGCGGGATCAGCGTCGCCCCAGCCAGGCGGCCGTAGCTGTCGAAGCGCGGCTCGGCGCCGATCAGGGCCAGCGCCTGGGCGATCGGCCCGCCTTCGGTCTTCAGGTTGTCCGTCCCCCACAGCACGACGGCGATCGATTCCGGGAACGGGTTGCCCTCGGCGATGTGGCGCTCCAACAGCCGCGCCGCTTGGCGAGCGCCGTCCTGGACAGCGTAGGCGCTGGGGATGCGGAAAGGATCGAACCCGTGCAGGTTGCGGCCCGTCGGCAGCACCGCGGGCGTCCGCAGCACGTCGCCGCCCGGCGCCGGACGGACGAAGCGGCCATCGAGTGCGGTGAGGATGCCCGCGGTCTCGTGGTCCTCGGCCAGGAGCCGGTCCGTATCGGCGAGCTCGCGCAGCATGGCCAGGGTCGGCTCGCCCGCGGTCGGCCCGGCAAAGCCCAATGCCGTTTCCGGCGTGTGGCCCTCGACCAGCGCCGCGATCGCCGCACGATCCGGCCGGGCGCCATGTGCCGCCTCGGCGATCGACAGCAGGAGATCGATGCGCTCCTCGGGCGAGGCCGCCCGGCCGACGACGTGCAGCCCGTGCGGGATGAGCGTGTACTCGAGCTCCAGGATCGCCTCGGCCAGACGGGCGATCCGCACCTCGGCGCCGTGACCCCAGGGCGGCCCAGCCGGAGCCAGGTCGAGCGCGGAGGCCTGAGCCTGGATCAGCGTCGCGACCTCCTCGCGCAGGTCCTCGTCGTCCGGCGCCGTGCCACGCCAGCGATCGATCGAGGCCTTGAGGTCGAGCAGGCCGCGATAGAGCCCGGCATGGGCCACCGGCGGGGTCAAGTAGCTGATCAGGGTCGCCGCCGACCGCCGCTTGGCGATGGTGCCCTCCGACGGGTTGTTGGCGGCATAGAGATAGAGGTTCGGCAGATCGCCGATGAGCCGGTCCGGCCAGCACGCCGCCGACATCCCGGTCTGCTTGCCCGGCATGAACTCGAGCGCGCCGTGGGTGCCGAAATGCAGCACCGCGTGGGCGCTGAAATCCTCGCGCAGATAGCGGTAGAAGGCCGAGAAGGCGTGCGTCGGCGCGAAGCCCTTCTCGAATAGCAGCCGCATCGGGTCGCCCTCGTAGCCGAAGGCGGGCTGCACGCCGACCAGCACGTTGCCGAACTGGGCGCCCAGGACGAAGATCGAGCTGCCGTCGCTCTGCTGCCGGCCCGGGGCTGGCCCCCACTGGGTCTCGATCTCGTTCAGCCAGCGCTCCCGGCGCACATGGTCGTCGACCGGGATGCGGACATGGACATTGGCGTGCGCGCCGAAATAGGCGGCGTTGCCGTCGATGATCTTCTGTCGCAGCGCGTCGACGGTGGCCGGCACCTCGACCTTGTAGCCGCCGGCCGCGAGTGCCTTGAGGGTGTTGTGGAGCGATTCGAACACGCTGAGATAGGCGGCCGTGCCGGTGTTGCCGGCGTTGGGCGGAAAATTGAACAGCACCAGCGCGATCTTGCGATCGGCGCGCGCGGTGCGCCGCAGCGCGACCAGCTTGGCGACACGTGCGGCCAGCATGCTGGCCCGCTCCAGGTGCGCCTGCATGTCGTGCGACGGCACGCCGCCGGCCTGTTTCGCGCGACCGCCGAAGACCATTGAGCCCGCCGCCCCGTCGAGCTCCGGGAGCGCCACCATCATGGTCGCCTCGACCGGCAGCAGGCCGCGGTCCGACTCCTCCCACTGGTCGAGGGTCTGGAACTCGACCGGCGTCACCGCCAGATAGGGCACGTCCAGGCGGGCCAGGATCTCCTCGGCGGCCCGGGCGTCGTTGTAGGCGGGGCCACCGACCAGCGAGAAGCCGGTGAGCGAGACCACGGTGTCGACCACGGGACGGCCGTCGGCAAAGAAGAACCGTTCGATGGCGGGCCGCGAGTCGAGACCGGTCGCGAACACCGGGATCACGCGCAGGCCGCGGGCCTCCATCGCCGCGATCACGCCGTCATAGTGCGCGGCGTTGCCGGCCAGCAGGTAGGAGCGCATCAGCAGCAGCCCGACCGTGCCGTGCCTGCCGCCTCGCGGCAATGCGCCGGCGTTCTCGCCGATGCGCCCCTGGAGCTGCGGATGGTAGACCCCGACCTCGGGATACTCGACCGGTGGCGTCGCCTTGGCGGCGCCACGCAGCACCCGACGGGGCCCTTCCGCGTAGCGGTCGACCAGGAACTGGACCAAGCCCACGACATTGTCGGACGAGCCGGCCAGCCAGTACTGCAAGGTCAGGAAATAGGCGCGCACGTCCTGGGCAGTGCCCGGGATGAACCGCAGGATCTTGGGCAGGCGGCGCAGCATCTTCATCTGCCGCGCCCCAGCGCCGGTGGGTGGACCGCCGGCCTTCTTGCCCTTCATGCGCTTGAGCAGCGCCATGGGCCCGCTCTGGCTGCCGTCCATGCTGAACCTGCCCATGCGGGTCAGGCGCATCACCTCGCTGGCCGACATGGCGCAGACCATGGCGTCGCACGCGCCGCGCCGCGCCTCCAAGGCCGGCAGGACGGGCAGGAAATGCTCCTCCATGAACAGCATGGTGGCGACCACGATGTCGCCTGCCGCGATGTCAGCGAGGCAGCGGCCGAGCGCATCGGGATCGGTGCCCCATTCGGCGGCGGCATGCATCGTCAGGCTCAGCCCGGGCAGCCGGCGCTTGAGCACGTGATTCGCACGCTCCACGGCGCCGGCCAGATGGCTGTCCATCGTCACGATGACGACACGCACCGGCACCGTCTCAGCGGCTGAAGTGGGCTTTGGCATCGTACAATGTCTCGATGGAGATCAGGGCGATGCCCTGTTGCGCGGCATAGCGCTCGGTGTTGCGGCGCGCCTTGCCGCGAACGAAGAACGGGATCTTGCCTAGTTCCTTCTCGGCCTCGGGCGCCCAGCGGGTGGGGCCAGACGGTTCTGGCGGTGGCGGCGGGGTCGCCGCGGCCGAGCCCAGATGCGAGGGGGCCGCCTCGGCGTGAAACTCGAAATCCTCGCGGAACATCCCGAGCAGATGCTCCTCCAGGCCCATCATCAGCGGGTGGACCAGCGTGTCGAACAGGACGTTCGCACCCTCGAAGCCCATCTGCGGCGAGTAGCGGGCGGGGAAGTCCTGTACATGGACGGGGGCGGAGATCACCGCGCAGGGAATGCCCAGCCGCTTGGCGGTGTGCCGCTCCATCTGCGTGCCCAGGACCAGCTCGGGCTGCAGCTCGGCGACCTTGGCCTCGACCTCGAGATAGTCATCGGTGATCAGCGCCTCGACGCCGTAGGTCTTGGCGGCCTCGCGCACCTCACGCGCCATCTCGCGGCTGTAGGTGCCGAGCCCGACCACGGTGAACGCCAGCTCCTGCGCTGCGACCCGGGCCGCGGCGATGACGTGCGTGGCATCGCCGAACACGAACACGCGCTTGCCGGTGAGGTAGGTCGAATCGACCGACTTGGAGTACCAGGTCAGGCGCGACGTCTCGGCCGCCAGCACGGCCGAGGCGTCGATCCCTGCAAGCGGT
>JAPJRA010000265.1 GCA_030824835.1 Geminicoccaceae bacterium
CTTCGGGGGCGGGCTGGTCGATGCTCCGGGTCCTTCTCCCCGTTTGTCTTGTCGGGGTCTGCGCCGTGCTGGCGGGGATAGCGGCGATGCAGCTCCTCCCGCGCGGCAGGTTGCACTATATCGACGTTCCGGTGGTGAGCTCGCCGCTACCCGAAGTGGCGCTGCCCGTCGAGTCCGAGCCAGCGGCGCCGGCGGTCGAACTGACCATGCTCGCGTCGCCCGAGGTGCCTGGCGCCTCCGGTCCGCCTATGGCGGTGGATGCCGACTTGCTCGAGGCGACGGCCATGGGGTCGGTGCCGCGCATCGCCACTGATAGCAGGACGTCTTTGCGTCACTATGCCCGGCAGCTGCGGTCCGCCTGCATCCGGCCATGCATCGGAATCGTGGTGACCGGACTGGGTCTGGCCGCTGGCCCGAGTGCGCGAGCCTTGAATCTACCTGCTGCCGTCGGGCTTTCCTTCTCGCCTTATGCCGATGCCGCCGACTGGCAGGCACGCGCGCGTCAGGCGGGGCATGAAGCCCTGCTCGACCTGCCGCTGCAGCCGACGGCGTACCCGCAGGACGACAGCGGCCCACTGACAGTACGCATCACCGAGTCGCCGCCCGTCGAGGAGGCTGTGCTGCGGGTGCTGGCGGCGGGCCAAGGCTACGTAGCCGTGACAGCCGAAGCGGGTGCCTTCGCCGCCGATCCCTCGGCGTTTGCGCCAATAGCCCGAATCCTGCATGCGCGCGGCCTCGGATTCGTTGAGCTCAAGGGTGCGGAACTGCAACAAACGGCGCTGGCCGAGGGCTTGCCGTTCATCGACGCCGAGGGGCCGATCGATGCGGCGGAGCCCGTAGGCGCCGACGGCTTTGAGACCGTGGAGGCTCAGATGCAGCGCGTTGGCCGGACGTTGGCCTTCGTGCAGCCGACGCCTGGCGGCCTCGACAGGCTCGACGCGTGGCTGTCGACGCTGCCGGCCAAAGGGCTGCAGGTGGTGCCGCCCAGTCTCCTGCTCGACGAGGGTCGTGGGCAGCATACGATCGCGGGACCCTGACGTCGTGCATGATCTCCAAGCCTCAGCGCCGCCGCCGGGCTATCGGCCCTGCGTCGGCATTTTCCTGCTCAATCTGGCCGGCCAAGTTTTCGCCGGGCGTCGCATCGACACGGCTGAGGATGCATGGCAGATGCCACAGGGCGGCATCGACCGTGGCGAATCTCCGGCCGTGGCGGCACGGCGGGAGATGCGCGAGGAGATCGGCACCGACCGGGCAGAGCTGTTGGCGGAGAGTCCGCACTGGCGCTCGTACGACCTGCCGGAGCCACTGGCGCGGCGGCTGTGGCGCGGGCGCTATCGCGGTCAGGCGCAGCGGTGGCTGGCATTCCGCTTCACCGGCACCGATGCCGACATCAAGCTCGATGGCCGCCATCCGGAATTTTCTGCTTGGCGCTGGGTGCAGCCGGATGAGTTGCCGCAGCTGATCGTGCCGTTCAAACGCGACGTCTACGTCAGCGTCGTCGACGAGTTCCGTCCCCTATGGGCTTGATCATGATCGTGGAAGGGATCGCGCGAGGGCCCCGCCGCAATTCGTCCGGAGTCTGCTCCGAGTGGGGGGGTGGTGTTGGCCGTGCCTCCGGCTGCGCTGGTGCGACCCGGGTCGGGGGTGGTTCCATTACCTGATGGCGTGTCGGGGCCTCGGGTTCGTTTGGACGCGATACGACCCTGGTCGGCGGCGGCTCGGCAGCTGCAGGCTTCGCAGTGGGCTGCGGCACGGGCGGCAGGCGCACGATCCGCGTCGGTGTCTCCTTGGGCTCCACATTCGGCTTTGCTGGCCGTGGCGATTCTGGAACGACTGGCGCCGGCACGATTCGCGTTGCCGGTGCCGCGACGGGCGCTGGTGGCTCAGGCAGCGGTGTAGGGTCTGCCTTCACGAAGGTGCCAGCTGGTGGTGCCGGGTCCAGCATGGCGGCTGGTGGCGGCTGGTCCGGTTCGCTCACTTCGACCGATGCCGTTGCCCGCGGCAGATCGGCGCTCGGTGCATCGTCCCATTCCTCGGCGGTGATCGGTGCCTCGGAGGCCTGCCGCGCAACTTCTGCCGCGGCACCCCGGCCCCATTCGAGCATCGCCGGCAGGGCCATCATGTAGGCCACATAGGTACGCGCCTGCGGCTCGAGCGGAATGGCGTACGTGGTGAAGCGTGAGCAGACCGGTGCGAACATCGCGTCGACGATGGTGAACGAGCCGAACAGAAACGGCCCGGGCCTGCCGTGGCGTTCGCGGCATTCGGCCCAGATCTCCAGCACCCGGTCGATATCGGCGCCGACCTCGCTCAGCAGCATGCCCGGCGGCCCGAAGCGGGCCGTGAAGTCCATCGGCAGAAATGTCCGCAACGCGGCAAAGCCACTGTGCATCTCGGCGCAGACGCAGCGCGCGAAAGCTCGAGCGTGTGGATCCTCCGGCCATAGCGCTCGGTCCTGCTCGGCCAGGAATTCGGCGATGGCCAGCGAATCCCAGATGCGCTGGTCACCTGCCAGCAGGACGGGAACCTTGCCGCTGGGTGAGTAGGTCCTAATCCGTCGCGCCGTGTCTGGGCGGCGGAGCGCCACGGTGATCTCCTCGAACGCATGCCCCGACTGCTTCAGGAGCAGCCAGGGTCGGAGCGACCACGAGGAGCCGTTCTTGTTGCCGATGACCAGTTTCAGCCCGTTCATCCGGTTGGGATAATCTCGGCCGGTGCAACGGTGCAAGCGGCATCGGATGGCCGCACTCTACTGCACCTTCAGAACCACCTTCCCGATGCTCTTTCGCTCCGTCAGCAGGCGTATCGCCTCCGCGGCGTGCTCCAGCGGCAATGTTTCGGAGACGTGCGGCCGGATCCGGCCCTGACGGTACCAGTCGAAAAGCTCGGCAAAGCCGTCGCGCAGCCGCTCGGGGTCATGCTTGCGGTAGCTGCCCCAATAGAAACCCATCACGGCCGCATTCTTGACCAGCAGCACGTTGGCCGGGATCTGCGGCACGGTACCGGAGGCAAAGCCGATGACGACGATCCGCCCTTCCCAGGCGATGCAGCGCAAAGATAGATCGAACATCGCGCCACCGACCGGATCGTAGGCGACATCCACGCCTCTCTCCGCTGTAAGCTCGCGAATCCGCTCCTTCAGCTCCGGCGCATCGCTATCCAAAACGTGATCGGCGCCGTGCTCACGGGCGACCGCAAGCTTGGCGTCGCCCCTTGCCGTCGCGATCACCGTCGCCCCCAGCGCCTTGCCGCATTCGACAGCGGTCAATCCCACGCCGCCACCGGCGCCGTGTACCAGCAGCACCTCACCGGCATGAAGATCGGCCCGCCAGCGCAATCCCCCATGGGCGGTGCCATAGGCGATGGCGAAACCCGCCGCCGTGACATCGTCCATGTCGTCCGGCAACGGCACCACATCGTCGGCGCGCGCTACGACCTTCTCAGCGAAGGCGCCGTGATTGACCACCGCCATGACACGCTGGCCGACACGCAGGCCACGTACTCCAGCCCCGACGGCATCGATCTCGCCGGCGAGTTCGAGCCCCGGCGTGAACGGCAGCGGTGGTCTTTCCTGATAGCGTCCACGGAGCATCAGGCTGTCGGCGAAATTCAGGCCGGCGGCATGGACACGAATGCGGACACCGCAGGCTCCGGTCCCGGGTTCCGGCACTTCCTCGAGATGCAGGGCGTCGGGTCCGTCGAGGGTTCGGCAGACGATGGCGCGCATCGACCCCTCCAGCGCAAGTTGAGCGGCCGAACCTAGACGAGCCAACGCCGGCTGAGAAGCACTGGCCTGCCCTGGACGTTGCGCGGAGCAGTCGCTACCTACCACCCATGCCTGAACATTCCATGCGCGGCTTTTTCGCGGTCGGTGCCGAAGGCATCAGCAAGCCGATGAACCTGGGCAATCTGGTCCGCTCGGCGCACGCCTTCGGTGCCAGCTTCGTGTTCCTCGTCAACGCCGAGTACGGCGTGCGCAAGTCGAGCTCGGACACGTCGCAGGCGGAGTTCCAGCTCCCGGTGTACGATTTCGCCTCGGTGGATGCGCTCAGCCTGCCGCGCGGCTGTCGGCTGGTAGGCTGCGAACTGGTTGATGACGCCGTCGACTTGCCTAGCTTCCGGCATCCCCTGCAGGCGGCCTATGTGTTCGGCCCGGAACGAAGCTCGCTATCGCCGGCGATGCTGGCCCGCTGTCATCATGTGGTGCGGATCCCAACGCGGTTTTGCATCAATCTGGCGGTAGCCGGTGCGGTCGTGATGTATGACCGGGTGGTTTCACTCGGACGGTTCCCCGATCGACCGCTGCATGCTGGAGGGCCGGTCACGGAGCTGGCGCCGCACGTGCACGGTCCCAGCCGGCGGTACAGCCGTCGGGTCGTGCCCGACGGCGAGCCCGGCTGAAGCTGCGACCGCAGTTCCAAGACGCTTTCGTTCGCGGTGTCGAGCAACTATGGTAAGTCGATCACGCTATGAGCTTTTGTGCGGCAAGGAGACCGATGCGAAATTCGCTGCGTTGGATGTTGGTGATCGTGATCCTGCCGTTGCTGCAGATAGTCCCTGCGGTGGCGCAGACGCCTGTGCCGAAGCTGATCAGTAGCCATCGTGACTGGACCGTCTACGAGATCACGGATAGTCGCGGCCGTGTCTGCTATCTGGCCAGCGAGCCGGTCAAACAGTCTGGAAACTACTCCAAGCGCGACAACCCCGCCGTGCTCGTCGTGCGACTGCCTGGCAAATCGCAGAGCGAGTATGTAAGCGTCCATCCGGGGTACCCTTACAAGAAGGCGAGCACGGTGGAGTTGAAGGTGGGTGGCCGAGGGTTCGACCTGTTCACCGATGGTGAGCAGGCCTTCAGCCGCGATTCCGACGACGACAAGGTGATCGCCGCGATGAAGGCCGGTGCCACCATGACCGTGCGTGGGACCTCCATGAAGGGGACCTTCTCGCTCGACACCTACTCCCTGAACGGCATTTCCGCCGCCTATGAGGCCATGCTTGCCGCCTGCCCCAAGTGAGTCCGGCCCGATGAGAGCGCTCGCTGCCGATGGTCGCCCGAGCCTGCTGGGCATCGACTCCGATGGATTGGAAGCTTGCCTGGACGCTCTCGGCGAACCCGAGCGCGGGCGGCGGTTGCGGGCCCGTCAGCTGTTCCACTGGCTGTATCATCGCGGCGCCGCCTCGTTCGAGACCATGACCACGCTACCGCGCGAGCTGCGTGGCCGGCTGGCAGAGGCTTATTCGGTGGCTCGGCCCGACATCGTCACCGAACAGCGCTCGGCCGACGGTACCCGCAAGTGGCTGTTGCGCTTTGCCGACGGACAAGAAGTCGAGAGCGTCTTCATCCCAGAGGATGATCGGGGTGCCTTGTGCGTGTCGACCCAGGTCGGCTGTACCCTCACCTGCAGTTTCTGCCATACCGGCACGATGCCTCTGGTGCGCAACCTGGGTGCGCCGGAAATCGTGGCGCAGATGCTGGTGGCCCGCGACTCGCTGGGCGAGTGGCCGACCGGACATGCCGGCCGGCTGTTCACCAATGTGGTGGTCATGGGCATGGGCGAGCCGCTGCTCAATTATGATGCCACCGTAGCAGCGCTCCGACTGGCATTGGACGAGCACGGGCTCAATCTTTCACGCCGGCGCATCACCGTCTCGACTTCGGGCGTGGTGCCCAGGATCGAGCAACTCGGGGCCGATCTGGGGGTGGGCCTTGCGATCTCTCTGCACGCGGTTCGCGACGAGTTGCGCGACGAGCTGGTACCGATCAATCGCAAGTGGAATATCGCTGCCTTGCTGGATGCGTGCCGTCGCTACCCGGCACGCCGGCCCACCACGTTCGAATACGTGATGCTGCAAGGCGTCAACGACAGCGATGCCGACGCGCGCGAACTGGTGCGGCTGATCAAGCAGTACGAT
>JAPJRA010000266.1 GCA_030824835.1 Geminicoccaceae bacterium
TCGCCACGGAGATGGCGCCTGGGCCGGCCGTGAACGGCATGGTGAGCGGGAAAAACGCGACATCGTCGGCCCCGCTTGCCGTGGAGGCCTGCTCGTGCTTGCGATCTTCATGATGCTGGGGGGCCGACAGCAACTCCCAGGCCCGCGAGGCGACGACGAGACCGCCGGCTATCCGCAGCGCGCCGGTCGTCACCCCGAAAAAGCCGATCAACGAGGCTCCAGCCCACAGTGCCACAAGGATGACGCCGGCCGAGTATAGCGCCACTCGCCAAGCCAAGCGGACGCGCTCGTCATGATCACGACCGGCGGTGACCTGGCTGTAGATGAGAGCCCCGCCCAGCGGGTTGACGATCGAGAACAGCGCCGGAAACGCGATGAGGAAGCTGCCGACGACGCTCTGCATGATCCACATCGTCCGCCCCACCGACAGTCACTACGACGAGCAAGTCAGAAGCGGCCGTTTGCCTCGAGTCAATCACCTTCTCGACCGGCAGCGCCGACAGGTGGGTGAGGCTCATCTCCGTCACCTTCCGACTAGACTGCACGAAGTGCGGCGAGTGCCGCCCCCCCGAATATTCTAGACGGTTTTTTCTGGAGCTAGCCCTTCAGTCTCCGTGCATTGGCCGTTGCGGTCTTGTGGACCGGGGCCATGACGGCCGCCTGTGAACGCACGGCGAAGGCACCCATGGCCACCGACTGCGACAGCGACCGACTGAGCCAGCCCAGCACGAATTTGCCCTGGGCAGCGGCGAGCGCGGTCGGCGTGCGGCAGCCCAGTATGTCCACGGTCGACTTCATTGCGATCGACATCTCGGCGACCGCGAAGTTCGCCATCTGCTGCATGACGTCGCTGGAACGCTGCAGGATGGCCGTGCCCGCAGCCGCAAAGGCCTGCGCCTTCTCTGGCACCATGCGGGCGAACTCGGCATGATCGGCGTTAAAGGGATCGACCATGGCGGCAGCTCCGAGCGCCATCCGTTTGGCGACAACCTCGCCACTGGCCAGCGCGAGCTCACCGGCTGTGCCGTGGTTCGTGCCGACATCGACCATCGTGTCAGTGATCTTTCCGGCATACCGAGCGGCTTGCTTGATTGGATTCATGGTGTTCCCAAGGGGCTACAATTGCTAAGGAAGCGTTAATGCTGCAATGCAGCATAAAACACAAACGCTTTGTCACCGCAATTTGGCGGCGCGGGTCGCTGGCGTGCCTGTTTCCCACCTCTGAGATGCACATTGATGCAGGCAGGTGCCGGATCATGCCCTATTCTCATGGCCCGCACAGCGCAAATCGACGTTCCGGTAAGGGCATCCTGACATGAGCACCGACGCCCACGACCGGGACTTACGAACTGGCACACCTGTATGGCTCCGCCGCGGCAACGTGCGTCTGCCGCAAGAGCCCCTGGCAGAAAATCGCACCGTCGATGTTGTGGTGGTCGGCGGTGGGGTCAGCGGCGCGCTGATCACGGATGCCGTGCTGCGCACGGGAAAGAGCGTGGCCGTTGTAGACCGCCGTGGGCTGGTGCGCGGGTCGAGCGCCGCCAGTACCGCCCTGCTCCAGTTCGAGATCGACCAGCCTCTGACGGTGCTCGCCGGCAAGGTCGGGCGGGACCGAGCAGTCCGAGCCTATTGGCGGTCTGCGACCGCCGTCGATTTCCTGCGGGGCCGTGTCGCCGATCTGGGCCTGCGTTGCAGCTTTCGCGAGCGGCGGACCGTCTACCTGCCCGGCAATGTGCTGAACGTCAGGCAACTCGAGGCGGAAGCTCAGGCCCGGGCCGAGGTAGGGCTGCGCTCGCGGTTCATCGGCGCCGCCGAGCTGCGCGCGCGAACCGGGATCGAGCGGCCGGGCGCGATCCTGTCCTGCGGTGCTGGCGAGGCCGATCCTGTGGCGTTGGTCGCCGGCTTGTGGCGCTCGGCTCTGGCGCGCGGCGCGCGGGTATATGCGCCTACCGAGATCGTCGACGTCGAGCCCCATCGAGCGAGCGTGACCCTGACCACCGACGCCGGTCACACCTTGCGGGCACAGCATGCCGTGTTCGCCACGGGCTATGAGCCAGTCAAGCTGGTCGACCCTGGGCGATTCACGGTGAGCTCGACCTGGGCCATGGCGACCGCGCCGCAACCAGATCGGCTGTGGCGGAGCCGCTGCCTCATCTGGGAGGCAGCCGATCCCTACCTGTACATGCGCACGACGCTGGATGGCCGCATTATCGTTGGTGGTGAGGACGAGAGCTTCGCGGACGAGGCGAAACGGGACGCCCTCATTCCGAAAAAGACCGCCGCCATTCGTGCCAAGCTCACCGAGCTGATGCCTGGGGTGGCAACGGAGCCGGAATTCACCTGGGCAGGGTGCTTCGGCTCAAGCCCGACCGGCCTGCCTGCCATCGGTGCCATTCCCGGCGCCAAGCACTGCTTTGCGGTACTCGGCTATGGCGGCAACGGCATTACCTTCAGTGCCATCGCGGCCCAGATTGTCCAGCGCGCCATCTTGGGCCTGCCGGATCCCGACATGGATCTGTTCGCTCTGCCCGAGTGAAGCTCGAAGTCGGTGGCGCAGCTTGGCAAAGGGCCACGGCACATTCTTGCGGCCGACGACGCGATGCAGGCCAGCTGTAGAAATCTGGCGTCCCCAACGGGGATCGAACCCGTGTTCCAGCCTTGAAAGGGCTGTGTCCTGACCGCTAGACGATGGGGACGCTGGCGGACAGCTAGCCAACATATTGAAATACCAATGCTATGATCGGCGCTTGCCAGAAGCATGCACCTGTGGTCTGTGATGCTCGCTTCGGATGAGCTTCGGACAATAGGCATGGCACACTCAGTCAGAGCGCCTATCGATATGCGCACACGGCGGCTCAGACTGGAGGCACGCAAGGAACCGTACTGGTGTACGATCGAGCGCGGTCTGTCCGTCGGATATCATCGGCCGGTGAGTGGTGCCGGAACATGGTGGGTTCGCGTCCTAGTGAATCCCAAGCCCACACGCTACCGGAGTGCGGCCCTAGCCCATGCTGATGACCATACGAACGCCAACGGCGAGACCCACCTGGATTGGAGACAAGCCCAAGCTGCCGCGCGCACTTGGGCTGCCAAGCGGACGGGTTCAGGACCCCTGACCGTTGAGAGGGCATGCGAGCGCTATCTGGAGGATCTTACTGCCCGAAAGGGCACTTCCGCCGCTAGCGATGCAGGCGGCAAGATCAAGAAGCACGTGCTCCCCGTCCTTGGGCCAATGTTGGTCAACGAGCTCAACGCTGATGGCATTCGCAGGTGGCATGCTGGCATGGTCAGGTCCGGTGACGCGGTGGAGATCGAGAGCCGCCGCCGCAGTCAGGACAGTGCGAACAGGGTGCTCACCATCCTCAAGGCCGCCCTGAACAGCGCCTTCAGGGACGGGCTTGTCGTGGACGACAGAGCATGGCGCCGTGTCAGCGCGTTCAAAGGCGTAGGGGAAGCTCGAAAGGTTATCCTCGGCCCGGATGATCTACAGCGACTTCTTGACGCGTGCCCTGATGGGCTGCGTGAGCTCGTGGCAGCGGGTGCCATGACGGGCGCGAGACTCGGTGAGCTGACAGGGGCTCAGGTTCGAGATCTGGACCTGGACGCGCGAACCTTGCAGGTGCGTGGCAAGACGGGCTCACGCGAAGTGCATTTAAGCGACGACGCGCTGGCGCTGTGTCGCAGGCTCGCCAGCGGAAAGGGACCTATCGATATGCTGTTCACGAGGGCAGAGGGTGGGCCGTGGACCGAGAGTCTGCACAAGCGGCCGTTCTCGGCAGCGGTCGCTAAGGCTAGCGTCGATCCCGATGCGACCTTCTATGCGCTGCGCCATGCGTACATCAGTAACGCCTTGAAAGCGGGCGTGCCGGCCAAGGCTGTTGCCGATCACTGCGGCACATCGATGCGCATGATCGAGGCCAACTACGCGAAGTTCATGCCGGAGGATAAGGCGCGCTACGCTGCCCTAGCGGCGCCAGCGCTGCGCTTCGAGGGCAATGACACCGTGGTCGACCGTTGACTTTACCCCTGGATCAGCTCGGTCATCGGTCGGCGCTGCATCGAGATCCCGTGGAACCGGGTGCTGACCACCCTGTCGCCCGATGGGCGTGCACACGCCTGCTGGTACCATACCGTGGGCGAGCCGACGCCCGTCATCCGCTGCGTGATCCTGCCGGGCGAGGTGTGAACGCGCCCCTGGCACGCCTCAAGAGGGCGGATCCGGCTCGGTCCGCCGGGACCACCGCCCAGAGTGAACCGGGCGACCGCTCGGCGACGGCACGTTCGTCGCCACGCTCAAAGCGGGACTCGGCCGACGCCTGCGTCCCTTCCGGTCCGGTCGTCGACGCGGCCGTGGCGAGGAAGGGTTAATCGCGTAGGGTGTCCCTGGATTTCAATGCATCCGGAGCATACAGACGTTGCGTGATCCATTCGATATTTTCAAGATTGGTAAAATTCATATATCGATCCCCAACAAGAGCCTTATAATTAGCATTATCCTGCCATTCGCCGTCCAGATACCACTCAAAGAATAGCTCATTCCCAGTGAGGATAATGACGTGAGCCTTGGGATTGCAAAATTCATCAGGTGCTTGTGCCCATTGTATGAGATCGCAAATAATCGTTCTCTCTTCCAGGCTAAACTCGCGCTTCAAACAAGACAAGACGATGTAACATCCGGGGAATCGTTCGCCGATACGTTTCAGCCGGTCGGTATCAGTCGCCTTAAATGCGCGCTCTCCAAAACTCTTAGCCTCGCCAAACATCACTGCCGTGTCATCATCGCGTTGCATAAAGCGTTTGCGCTGATACCAGATAACGAAGTCGGCTTCGACAAAATCGTCGGCTACGAGCTCCATTTTTAAGCCCGTTGCATAGGTAATTCTTACATCGCCACTGCCAAGTCCTTGGGCAAAGAGCCTCAGTGTCAGAGCAACGGCGTAGCCGCCGCTGGCAAAGTCGGGCACGCTGAATGGCCCGATAACCCGGTTGTGCCATTCCAGGCTGTCCTTGCGTAGGTCCCCTTGTGGAAAGTTATACTCCTTCAGGCAGCGTCCACAGGTTACTGAGTATGAGAGATCGTCGACTCCATACCAGTTGCGCTTCTGACAGTGAGAGCAAGTAAGTTGGAGCCCCAATCGGAGCACGTTAGCTGTCGTCAGATCAGACAACTCGTCGCCACGGCTCAGTTTCGACCGCTTCGCTCGTGCCTTCATGAATGCAAGCCATTCGTGAGCCGGCGCTGTCCGATCGGGATAACCTCGAATTGTCGTTTGACGAGCTGCGCTGCCGTCGCGCACCAACTCGGTGGCCGCCATTTTCTCCAACTTCTCAATGGTTTTCTCGTCCGCGAGAAGCCGGACGCCCCGCATATACCCAACGGCCTTTATGAGCTCAGCGGCAATGATTCCCGGCTCTGAAGGCATTGCAGGAATGCCATACGAACCTAACCAGTCTATCACGGCGTCTCGCCCGCGCGACCACTGAAGAAAGAGCCGCAGGCGTTGAGATTTCCGGAAACAAATAGTCCCTTCTCTTGCGACGAGAGCCTTCCGTAATGTGTCGTTTCGATGATCAGTTCGAATACGGTCCTTTGACGGAAAGCACATGGCGAATTCGTGATCAGAGAAGATAGAATTCGTGGATATTACGTTAACCCATCGGGCATGATTATGAGGCGCACCATACCGATCGGCGAACTCAGGCGATAGCGAATCGGTCTGGCCGTAAAGTTTCTCCTCGTCGGAGAAGATGATCTCAACATCCCTCTCCTCTGCGGTAACCTTGGCCGCCTGCGGCTGTGAGACCATATCATCGTATCGACTGTACCATATTGACGTATACCAAGTCTTACAGCTACTAATATCCCATGAATATACCCGACATTCAGGCAGCGTAGCGAACCGCTG
>JAPJRA010000267.1 GCA_030824835.1 Geminicoccaceae bacterium
GTCATGATCGCCGCCTGGACATCGCCGATCATCAGGCCGTAGCGGGCCAGCGCTGTCCGATCGGGCTGAATATCGAGGTAATAGCCGCCACCAATCCGCTCGGCGAACGCACTGGTCGTACCTGGCACGGTCCGCAGCACCGCTTCAATCTGGCGGGCCGCCCGCTCAATGCTGCCCAGATCCTTACCGAACACCTTGACGCCGACCGGCGTGCGGATGCCGGTCGAGAGCATATCGATCCGCGCCTTGATCGGCATCGTCCAGGCATTGCTGATGCCGGGCATCTGCAGCGCCTGGTCCATCTCGGAAATTAGCTCTTCGACCGTTAGGCCAGGGCGCCACTCGGCTTGCGGCTTCAGGTTGACCACCGTCTCAAACATTTCAGTCGGGGCCGGATCGGTCGCCGTCGCCGCCCGCCCTGCCTTGCCGTAGACGCTTTCGACCTCTGGAAAGGATTTGATGATTTTGTCCTGCGTCTGCAGGAGCTCGGTCGCCTTGGTCACCGAAAGCCCGGGCAGCGTCACCGGCATGTAGAGGAGCGTGCCCTCGTTGAGGCTCGGCATGAACTCGGTACCGAGGCGCATCGCCGGCCAGACCGACGCTCCCAGCGCCAGCAGGGCGAGGACGATAGTGACGATTCGAAACCGCAGCACGAGGGCAATCACCGGACGATAGAGCCAGATGAGCAGCCGGTTGATCGGGTTTTTGCGCTCCGGGAGGATGCGCCCGCGCACGAAGAGCAGCATCAGCACCGGGACCAAGGTCACCGAGAGCATCGCGGCGCCGGCCATGGCGAAAGTCTTGGTAAAGGCGAGCGGCTTGAAGAGCCGTCCTTCCTGCGCTTCGAGCGTGAACACCGGCAAAAACGAAACGGTGATGATGAGCAGGCTGAAAAAGAGCGATGGTCCGACCTCGATCGCCGCCTCGATGATCGTCTCATGGCGCGGTTTGCTCGGAGGCGCGCGCTCCAGACGCTTGTGCGCGTTCTCGATCATGACGATGGCGGCATCGATCATCGCACCGATAGCGATGGCGATCCCGCCCAGGCTCATGATGTTCGAGCTGATGCCGAGCCCGTGCATGACCAGGAATGCGAAGAGAACGCCGACCGGCAGCATCAGGATCGCCACCAGGGCACTTCTCGCGTGCAGCAGGAAGACGATGCAGACGAGCCCGACGATCAGGCTCTCCTCGAGCAGTGTGCGCTTCAGCGTCTCGATGGCGCGATAGATCAAATCGGAGCGATCATAGACCGCTTTGATCGACACGCCGTCTGGCAGGCTTGCGGCAATCTCGGCAACCTTCGCCTTGACGTTCGTGATGACATCAAGCGCATTGGCCCCATCCCGCTTGAGGACGATGCCGCTGACGACCTCGCCCTCGCCATTAAGTTCGGTAACCCCTCGCCGCTCATCCGGGCCAAGCTCGACCCGCGCCACATCCTTCAGCAGTACCGGTGCGCCGCGATCGGCCTTCAGCACGATCTGTTCGATGTCGGACATGCCGCGCAGATAGCCGCGACCACGGACGACATACTCCGTCTCCGTCATCTCGACGACGCGGCCGCCAACATCGGTATTGCTGGACCGGATCGCTTCTGTCACCCGTGCCAGCGGAATGCCGTAGGCCTGCAGCTTCCTGGGATCGACCACAACCTGGTACTGTTTGACGAAGCCGCCGACGCTTGCCACCTCGGCGACACCGTCCGCGGCAGTGAGCGCGTAACGGATCGACCAGTCCTGCAGTGAGCGCAGCTCGGCCAATGTGCGCTGCGCACCAAGCACCGCGTACTGGTAGACCCAACCGACGCCGGTTGCATCCGGGCCAAGCGACGGCGTCACGCCCGCCGGCAAACGCCGCTGCGCAAAGTTTAGATATTCGAGGACGCGGCTCCGTGCCCAATAAAGGTCGGTGCCGTCCTCAAAAACGACATAGACGAAGGATACCCCGAAATTCGAAAAACCCCGTACCACTTTGGAGCGCGGCACGGAGAGAAGTGCCGTCGTCAGCGGATACGTCACCTGATCCTCGACGACTTGCGGCGCCTGCCCCGGATACTCGGTATAGACGATGACCTGCGTATCGGAGAGATCCGGGATGGCATCGAGCGGCGTGTTGAGCACCGCCCAGATACCAGCGCCAGTGAGAAACACCGTGGCGAGCAGCACCAGGAGGACGTTTCGGGCTGATAGCCCAATGAGGCGGCCGATCATGGCTTTGCTCCCTTGTCGGGCGGCGGCGTGAAAGCCTGCAAGGCGGCACGGAGATTTGCTTCGGCATCGATCAGGAAATTGGCGCCGACGACGACCGGCTCGCCGGCGGCAAGCCCGCTTTTCACTTCGTAATAGCCATCGGCAGCACCGCCGAGCGTCACTGCTCTCGGCTCAAACCGCCCCTCCCCGCGATCGACCAGCACCGCCTGACGGGTGCCGCTGTTGAGTACCGCCGAGTCGGGCACCGTGAGAACCGATCCTTCCGATGCCCCGGCCGCCAGCTCGACATTGGCCGACATATCCATCTTCAGCCGGCCATCGGGATTGGCGATCTCGATGCGGACTTTAGTCGTGCGCGTCTCAGCACTGACCGAGGGATAGATGAAAGCGACCGTGCCGACGAATTCAGAGCCGGGATAGGCAGTGACGGTTGCCTTGACCTTCTGCCCTTCCCGGATGGCCCCGAGATCCTGCTCAAAGACATCGGCGATGAGCCAGACGGTCGACAGATCAACCAGGCGATAGAGCGGCTCACCGGCCGCAAAGCGCATGCCGGAGACCGCCATCTTTTCCATGACAATGCCGTCCGCCGGTGCGCGCAGCGTAAGCGTGCGGGCGACCGTTCCCTCGCGCTGCAGGCGCTTCAGCTGATCATTTGAAATGTCCCAATTCTTAAGGCGTTCGAGCGCTGCATCGGCCAGCTGCACAGCGGCAGCGCGGGCCAACTCGCTGGCACCCGCCATGCTTTTCTGCGACTGCCAGGCGAGCAAATATTCACGCTCCGCCACAACAAGCTCGGGCGCGTAAACTTCCATGAGCGGCTCGCCGCGCCGAACCTTCTGGCCGGTCGCGTTGACATGGAGTTTCTCGATCCAGCCTTCGAATTTGGTGCTGACCACCCATTCACGGCGCTCATCCGCTTGCATAGTGCCGACGGCTCGGACGGTGCGGATCAGCTCACGCATCGCTGCCGGCTCGGTGCGAACGCCCAGGCGCTGCACCTTGGCTGTGCTGATCGTGACCGCCGTATCGGACCCCGGCTCCTCGCCCTCATGGACCGCGATATAATCCATCCCCATCCAGTCCTTCTTTGGCACTGGGGACGTATCGGGGAGCCCCATCGGGTTCCTATAATAGAGGATCTTTTGACCACCCTTTGTGGCATTCTCCGGCTTCGGAGACGAAGCTTCTAGCGACGATGAGGAACCGCCGAGCGCGTCATCATAGACAGGCACATAGTTGCGCCCGGCGCCGTCTTTTTTCGGGCCAAGGGAGTAATAGGGTTTGCCGGCAGGGTCCTGGTAGTAGAGGACCGGGCGTTCCCCGGCAGCCGCGGGGGCCGCGAGGGCCGACGTTACCGACCGCGCCGGGTCGCCGGGATGCCAATTAAGCCAGATCCCGCCGGACGCCATCAGGAGGAGGGCCAGGCCGAGGCCGGCGCATGTGATACGTCTCATAATTCCCCCCCGATAATGCGTTCAATGGTAGCTATGGCTGTTTCGGTCTGCTCCTCGTTTGCCAGGCCTTCGAGCTGCACTTCCTGGACGTGATGCGCAGCCTCAAGCACGGAAGTGAGATCGCCACGCCCGAGCTGATAGGCGCTCAATGCTGACTGGTAGGCGGCAGTGACCAGAGGGGTGAGTTCATTGGTGAGCACCGCACCCGACTGGCGTGCCGCGTCCAGGTCAGCGAGTGCCGATTCAAGCGATCCCTCGAGCTCCAGCAGCTCGTCATCGCGTCGCAACCGAGCCGCGCCTAACTTGGCGGTTGCCTCGCGAGCCTGCGCCTTGCGGAGGCCCCATTGCAGGGGAACCCGTATCCCGGCCGACACAATAAAGCCGTCCGCGCCATCCTCGCGCTGGATCGCCCCCGCCCCCAGCGTGATGTCCGGATACCAGCTCCGCTCGACAAGCTGTCGATCGCCTTCGGCAGCGGTGATCTCCGCTGCCGCGGTCGCCACCTGCGGATTATTCTGCCGAGCTAGCTCCAGCAGATGATCGAGCGTCAGCTCGTCACCCTTTGGGAGCGGTCGTAGTGCAACAGGCTCGGCAAGCGCCGCACCGGCAGGTCGTGCCAGCAAGGTATTCAAGCGGGCGGCAGCGACGCGCTGATCGCGTTTGAAGAGCTGCCGTTCCAGAAGGAGACGGCTCTTTTCGACTTCCGCCCGAATGGCGTCCGCCTGCGTGCCGAGCCCCTGTGCATAGCGCCCCTGCGCACTTTGTGAGACCGTGTGCAGCAGCGTATGCAGATCATCCTGGATGCTGAGGGCATGGCTCGTGCGGTAGTAGGCGGCAAAGGCGATCTTGATCTCGGCATCCAACTCGAGCAACGCCTGCTTTTGGCGGGCCTGCGCACCGTCCACTTCCGCCACGGCGATGCCCCGGCGGAGATCGCGCTTGCCCCACAGCGGGATCTCCTGCTCGACCCCGTAGATCATCTTATTTTTGCGCGAGCCGTGGTCGTCGCGATCCTCGTCCGAGGTGATCGTGAGCCGCGGGTCTTCGAGCGCTCCGGCGGCATCCACCCTCGCCGTGGCCGCGTCACTTTCAAGCGCACGCGCGGCCAGGGCTGGAGAGAGCCGGTGCGCAATCAGCAGAAGCTCATCCACTGTGGCGCCCGGCGGAGAGGTATCCTCCGCCGGGCTGGCGTGTGCCGCCGATGCGAACAGCAGCGCGGCCGCGAGAACACCCCCGACGCGCCGCATTGGGCGGCGCCGATCGGGCGCTCGCCTATCCATCACCGCTGGCATGTCACTTCGATGTGGTGAACGTGACACTGCCGTGGACGGTTTCTGTCTCGCCCTGCACCTTGGCAGCAACGCTCAGCGCCCACTGTCCGGCCATCGACGGCTCGATCTGAAACACGTAGACGCCCGGCTCGGACGCCTCAGGCAATGCCTTGGCGGGCGCCGTCATGGTCGGCATGCCGTCCGGTCCCATATCGAAGCGGATCTCAAAAATGACCGCGTCAGGAACCGGCTTCTTATCCGGAAGGTGCATCAATCGCACTTTCACGGTCGTGATGTCACCGATGGATGCCGGTGGAGCAACAAGTTCAAAGCCGTAATCGCTGGCAGAAGCCCAGGCGATCGGGGCAGTTGGAGCAGCAAGCAATGCTGCCGTAACAATAGAGCGAATATTCATTGTCGTTTTCCCATTCATCGTGGCTGCGTCCGGCGTTTGCGACGGCGCAGCCGATTGCTCATAGATCACCGCAGGCATCTTGAAAGATGCCGGTGGCAGATCCGGACCTATGCGGCACGATACATCCGGAGCAAGCCGAAGCCGGCTGCGCAGGGTGCGTGCAGCAGATCGCTGTCCGCTAAAACGGACGCGAATGTCGGATTAGACGTGAATGGGGGGAAAGAGCTCAGGCTCGATCGAGCGACCGCCCTGCGATACGTCCGTAGGCACGTATTGCACGATGCCGAACGACAATGGCATCAACGCCGGCGAGGGAATCACCAACGTCGCGCCGATCAGGCAGCAAATACGCTTCGCACAGCCAGGGGCGCTATCCTGGCAGGGCATGGACTTTTGTGGGGCCGACGCCTTCGGGCTAGCGGCCTCAGTATCGGCTTTCATGGCCATCTTCATGGCCATTGGGCAGGGTTGCGGTGCCGTCTGCGCGGCGGCTGACACCCAGGAACCACCGACAAACGTCAGCAGCAGCAGGGCCAGCACGAGAGAGCGC
>JAPJRA010000268.1 GCA_030824835.1 Geminicoccaceae bacterium
ACGCAGGCCCAGCCGCCGGCCGGCGCCGTTCATCGTGCCGGGTGCGATCTACCGGGGGTCAGCGGGCTACTGATGAGCGGCGGCTAGAGCAGGACCAGGTCGTCCCGGTGCACCATCTCGTCGCGGCGGCGGTAGCCGAGGATGGTCTCGAACTCCTCGGTGCGGCGGCCGCGCAGAAGCTGGGCGTCGGCGGCGTCGTAGGCAGCGAGGCCCTTGGCCACGGGCGTGCCGTCGGCGGCACGGATCAGGACCGCGTCGCCGCGCTCGAAGGCGCCGTCGACGGCGGTGATGCCGGCAGGCAGCAGGCTGGAGCCGCGCTTGAGGGCGCTCAGCGCCCCGGCGTCGATGTGCAGCGTGCCGACCACACCGAGGCTGGCGGCGATCCATTCCTTGCGCGCCCGGCGGGGGGAGGTGCGGGCCGGGAACAGGGTGCAGCGGCCGCCCGCCTCGACGGCGCCGAGCGGCTGCTGGACGTGGCCCGGCGCCAGCACGACGGCACAGCCGGCGGCCGTCGCCATCTTCGCCGCCACCAGCTTGCTCACCATGCCGCCGGTGCCGACCAGGCTGCCGGAGCCGCCGGCCATGGCCTCGATCTCGGGCGTGATCGTCTCGACCAGCGGCAGATGCGGGGCCTCGGGGTCCTTGCGCGGGTCGGCGGCGTAGAGCCCGTCAATGTCCGACAGCAGGACCAGCGTCTCGGCCAGGATCATGACC
Organism: Geminicoccaceae bacterium; assembly: GCA_030824835.1. Taxonomy (GTDB): domain Bacteria; phylum Pseudomonadota; class Alphaproteobacteria; order Geminicoccales; family Geminicoccaceae; genus Benzoatithermus. The sequence goes on from JAPJRA010000268.1 coordinate 715, forward strand.
CCGACCCGGGCCGAGAGCCGGTCGTTGTCGCCGACGCGGATCTCGCTCGTGGCCACGGTGTCGTTCTCGTTGACCACCGGCACGACGCGCAGCTTGAGCAGTGTCTCCATGGTGGCGCGGGCGTTCAGGTAGCGGCGGCGCGCCTCGGTGTCCTCGAGCGTGATCAGGATCTGCGCCGTCTCCAGCCCGACCCGGGCCAGGCTCTCCTGCCAGGCGCGGGCGAGCAGGATCTGGCCGCTGGCGGCGGCCGCCTGCTTCTGCTCCAGCTTCAGCGCGCGCTGGGACAGGCCCAGGCGGCGGCGGCCCAGGGCGATGGCACCGGAGGTGACGATCACCACCTGCTGGCCACGGCCGTGCAGCCGGGCCACGTCCTGGGCCAGGCCGTCGAGCCAGGCGGTGCGCACCTCGCCGTCGGGGCCGACCAGCAGGGACGAGCCGATCTTGACGACGATGCGGCGCGCCCGCAGCGCCTGGTGCAGCCGGTCCATCAGACGGTGGCGGAGGCGGCCACGGCCTCGACGCGGGCCTCGGCGCGGCGCTCGGTCACCATGGCCATGACGGTGTGCAGGATCGGGTCGAGCCCCTGCCGCGCCACGGCCGAGATGGCATGGACCTCGGTCTTGGCGGCGCGCTTGAGCTTGCGCCGCTTGACCGCCAGCTCCTCGGGCGTCAGCGCGTCGATCTTGGACAGGCACAAGAGCTCGGTCTTCTGGGCGAGGCCGTTGCCGTAGTCCTCGAGCTCGGCGCGGATGGTCCGCCAGGCGCCGACCACGTCCTCCTGGGTCGCGTCGACCAGGTGGATCAGGGCGGCACAGCGCTCGATATGCCCGAGGAACCGGTCGCCGAGCCCACGGCCCTCGGAGGCACCCTCGATCAGGCCGGGGATGTCGGCGATGACGTAGCTGTCGTGGCCGATCACCACGGTGCCCAGCATCGGCTCCAGCGTGGTGAACGGGTAGTCGGCGATCTTGGGCCGTGCGGCGCTGACGGCCGCGAGGAAGGTCGACTTGCCGGCGTTGGGCAGGCCGACGAGGCCGGCATCGGCCAGAAGCTTGAGCTTCAGCCAGATCCACCGCTCCTCGCCGGGGAAGCCCGGGTCGGCGCGGCGCGGGGCGCGGTTGGTCGAGGTCTTGAAGTGGACGTTGCCGCGGCCGCCGTCGCCGCCGCGGCAGATCATGACCTGCTGCCCGGGGGTGAGGAGATCGGCGAGCAAGGTCTCGCCGTCCTCGGCGTAGATCTGGGTGCCCACCGGCAAGCGCAGGATCACGTCCTGGCCGCTCTTGCCGGTGCGCTCCTGGCCCATGCCGTTGTGGCCGCGCTCGGCCTTGACGTGCTGCCGGTAGCGGTAGTCGACCAGCGTGTTCAGGTCGGGGTCGGCCAGGGCCACGATGTGGGCACCGCGCCCGCCATCGCCGCCGTTGGGGCCGCCGAACTCGATATACTTCTCGCGGCGGAAGCTGGCGCAACCGCTGCCACCGTCACCGCTCTTCACCCAGATCTTGGCCGAATCGAGAAAGCGCATGACGTATCATGACCCCAGGGGCCGAACCCCCAGGGCCGAGTTCCTATGGGTTATTCGGCCGCCGCCGCAGCGGGCTCGACCGAGATGAAGACGCGCTCGCCACGCTCGTGGAACTTCACGCGCCCCTCGATCATGGCATAGATCGTGTAGTCGCGGCCCATGCCGACATTCTTGCCGGGGTGCCACTTGGTGCCGCGCTGGCGGATCAGGATGTTGCCGGGGATGACCGGCTCGCCGCCGAACTTCTTGACGCCCAGCCGCTTGCCCGCGGTATCGCGGCCGTTGCGCGAGCTGCCGCCTGCTTTCTTGTGTGCCATGGCTCGTTCTCCTGCCCGCTCAGGCGACCGCGATGTCGGCGATGCGCACGACCGTCAGCAGCTGGCGATGACCGTTGCGGCGACGGTAGTTCTTCCGCCGGCGCTTCTTGAAAATGATGATCTTCTCGCCCTTGGCCTGCTCGAGCACCGTGCCGGTGACCGAAGCGCCGGACACCATCGGAGCGCCCACCAGCGGGTTCTCACCGCCGATCATCAGCACCTCGGGGAACACGATCTCGGCCCCGACGTCGCCGTCGAGCCGTTCGATCTTGATCACGTCGTTCTTGGCGACACGGTACTGCTTGCCGCCGGTCTTGATCACTGCGTACATGGTCTTCCCGCGAGGGGCTTGGGAACGAGACAACAGGAACGGCGCGCCGCAGCTGCCGTCGGGCGTGACGGCGGGTTATAGCGATGCGGGCGGCCGTGTCAACCGATGGCGGCCTCCGGCGCAGGCTCGGCCTCGATCGGCAGGTCGGCATAGAGCGCGTCGATGTCGATCGAGAGGTCGAACGCGGCGAGATGCAGCCGCTCGCCGGCGCCGCGCACCGCCACGACCCAGACGTCGCCCTGCCGGTGCCAGTGCTCGACGCGGACCTGGGTGCTGGCGACGAACAGGATGTCGCCGAGCGCCGGGATCAGGCGGTAGTCGTCGAGCTTCAACAGGCGATCCGTGGCCGCGGTCGACGGGGACAGAACTTCCACGATGAGCACCGGATCAGCGAGGTAGACCTGACCACGCTCCAGCGGGCGGCAGGTGACGGCGAGATCGGCCTGGTAGTAGGTGTCGCCGCGGTGGGCGGGATTGATGCCGGCCTCGGTGACGGCAGCGCATAGCCGAGGCAACGCCGCCGCCAATCGGGCGCCCAGCCGCATGACCAGCGCACCATGCACCGCCTGCGGTGGCGCCATCATGGTGACCACGCCGCGCAGCAGCTGGTGGCGGCGGTCGGTGCCGTCGTCCCAGGCCAGGAATTCGTCCACCGTCAGCAGGCGCGCCGCCGCATCGCCCATGGCCACCTCCGGCTCCATCCTACCGCGCGATGCCGAGCTTCGCCATCACGCGCAGCCGCGCCTCGCCATTGTCGCGGTCGCTGACATACAGCAGGCCGGCGACCCGGCGCAGCAGCGAGGCCTCGTAGTCGTGCAGGACGCCGTCGGCGTAGGCCACCTCCCACAGCATCTCCAGGATCTCGACCCGCTCGGCCTCGTCCAGCGATTCCTTGAGCGTGTGGGTCAGGCCCTGCCAGGCGACGCTCTCGGTGGCGGTGCGCTCGGCGCGGGCCACGAGCTGGGCCGCGACCCACGGCGTCAGGCCGAAGCGCTTGGCGAGCAGACCCTGGACGCGGTCACGCTCGGCGTCCTGGACGACCCCGTCGAGCCGCGCGGTCTCGACCATGAGCACGGCCGCCGCCATCTGGTCGGGGGCGAAGCCGTCGGCCTCGGTGGCAGCCGCCCGATCGTCGCCGAACAGGATGGAAAGGAATCGTCGCATCGCGCTGTCCTCACGGTGCCGCGTTGCGCACGGCGCTGCTGCCGGGATATACCGCCTGGGGAGCGGGGAGCAACGCATGCAGGCCGGAATCATCGCCGTCTACGCGATCGCCATCGTCCTCGCGCTGTTCGGGCGCCGCGGGCCTTCCATCGTCGTCTTTCTCGCGGCCCTCGCGATCTCCACCTGGTGGCTGCGCCACCACATGACCGACGCGCTGGCGATCGCACTTTAGGAGACGTCGATGGGCTCGGCCGGTTTCCTGCGTGATCTCAATGCGTTGGGCCTCCTGGCGGTCACCGTCGTGCTGGCCACGGCGCTGGGGCTGCAGTTGGTGCTGGGCGAGTTGCCGTGCCCGCTGTGCCTGCTGCAGCGGGTCGGGTTCGTGGCCGTCGGCTTCGGCCTGCTGCTCAACGTCCGCTTCGGCCCGGCACCGCTGCATTACGGGCTCGTGATCCTGGGCGCGCTCTACGGGGCCGCCGCGGCCGGGCGGCAGGTGCTCCTGCACATCGTGCCGGGCAGCGGCGCCTACGGCTCGCCGCTGTGGGGCCTGCACCTCTATACGTGGGCCCTGCTCCTGTTCCTCGTGGTGATCGCCGGAATCGCCTTGCTGCTGCTGCTCGAGGGCCAGTTCGAGCGCCTGCGCCCCTGGGCCGGCGGCGGCTGGCAGAAGTTCGTCATGGGCTTCTATCTCGTCGTCACGGTGCTGGTCGGCGTCTCGGCCTTCGTCGAGTGCGGCCCCGGCGAATGCCCGGACGACCCCACCAGTTACTGGCTGCTCCAGCGCACGACGCGCTGACCGCGCCTCCGCAGCACGATGAAGGTCGGGCTGGTCGGCCGCCTTCGCGAGCCGGGCCCGCCGCGCCGGCGGTAACCGATCGGTAAGGACCGGGGCGTTAGGATGAGCCCCTCGGCCCGCACACCATCGGCAGCTGCAGAGCGGAACACCGCCCATGGCCCACGGCAACCACGTTCTCTCCCGGCTGGCGGTGGCGGTCGTCGCGCTGCTGGCCGCCTGCTCGCCCTACTATGGCCGGCTCGACCCCAGCCTGCAGCGACAGGTGGATCAGGCGATGGCGGCGAGGGCGGCCGGCGATCGAATCGGCGCCTGCGCCATCCTGGCCGAGGCCGCGGCACGGAGCGATCACCCGGCCGTGCTGATCCAGCACGGCCGGTGCCTGACCGACGCGGAAGGCGGCGCGCAGGATCTGGCCATGGCGCGCGCGGCGTTCGAGCAGGCCCACGCGCAAAGGTCGCCCCTGAAGGGGCGGGCGGCGCTCTGGCTGGCGATCGTCGAGCGCCGGAGCGGGGGCAGTGCCGCGGCGCAGGTCGCCTGGCTCGAGCGTGCCCGGGAGCTGGGCGAGCCCGGGGTGGAGCGGTTGCTGCTGAAGGCCTGGTCGGACGACCCGCAGACCTACCGGGCCGAATTGCTTGCCGCCCATGAGCGCCGGGCGGCAAGCGACCCGTACAGCGCGCTCGAGCTCGCCCGACTGGTGGCCAGCGACCCTGCTGCCGATCCGGCGAGCCGAGCTACGCGGACCGCGGCCGCGATCCGCGCTTTGGAGGTCGGGGCGCAGGCCGGCAACAGCCGTTACGCCCGCACGTTGGCGTGGCTCTATCGCGACGGCCAGCTGGTGCCCGAAGACCCGGTCAGGTTCCGCCACTGGCTGACCGCGGCCGCCCGGGCCGGCGACATCAAGGCGCTGACCAAGCTGGCCGAGCTGGCGCGGGCCGAGGGCGACCTCGACGCTGCCCGCGGCTGGCTGGAGCGGGCGGTCGCGGCCGGGGACGGGCCGGCGGCCGTCACGCTGAGCCGCGGCTACCTCGCCGGCAGGCTAAAGC
>JAPJRA010000269.1:0-1818 GCA_030824835.1 Geminicoccaceae bacterium
GTATTCAGCCCGCCCTACCATCCCTATACCGAGGCGCTGCTGTCGGCCGTACCGATCGCCGACACGCGCATCCGCAAGAAGCATATCGTCCTCGAGGGCGAGATTCCCTCGGCGCTGAACCTGCCCAGCGGCTGCGCCTTTCACACCCGCTGTCATCGCAAGATCGGGAAGATCTGCGAGACCGAGGCGCCGCCGCAGCGCGAGTTCGGCGACGGGCACCAGATCCTCTGTCACTTGCCACCCGACGAGCTGGCGGCCATGGAGCCCGTCATCGCCATCGACCGGCTGCCACAGGCGGCCGAATAGGGGCCATTGACCCGGAGCGCCGCGCGTCCTTAGCTTAAGCTCGAAGCGGCGGCGACAGCACGTGACGGGAGGCCAAATGGAAGCGCAGACACTAGCCGTGTTGATCGACGCCATGCACGGCACGATCAGCGCGCACATCGCGCAGCTCGATGCATTGGACGAGGCCATCGGCGACGGGGATCACGGCACCAACCTGGCGCGGGGTTTTGCTGCGGTGCTGGCCCAGCGGCAGCGCCTGACGGCCCTGCCGCTGGGCGAGGCTCTGCGCGATGCCGGCTGGCTGGTTGAGCGAGAGACCGGGGGAGATGGCGGCAAGTATTACGGGCTTCTGCTCAAGGCTGCAGGGGCCGCTTCCCCGGCCGGTGACCCAGGCCCCGAGCAGCTGTTCGCCATGTTGCAGGCCGGGATCGAGGCGGTTCAGGCCAAAGGCGGCGCACGCAAGGGCGAGAAAACCATGCTCGACGTGCTGATCCCGGTGGCACAAGGCATGCGCAGCGTGCTCGCCACCGGTCGCACCGAGCAGTTGGGCGGCCGCATCATCGCGGCCGCGGCACACGGCTTGCACGCCACCACGCACATGCAGGCCAAGCACGGGCTCGCGGCCGATCTGGGTGTTGCCAGCGTCAATCGCATGGACGCCGGTGCCTGCTCGTGCGCACTGTTGCTGGGTGCGGTGGTGGGCGCGCTCGAAAGTCAGTCGCAGGCAGCCTGAAACGACCGACACGTGCATTGAGTGATAGGGCGCGAGGTTGGCTCGCGGTCCATGCCTGTCCACCAAACCAGTTCACTAGTCATCGACGAGAGGATGGCGCCGTAGATCCAAGGAGGATGCGACCCGATGCAATCTGCCACTCCGGCCACGACGATCGACCAGGCGCCCAGCCATCGCGTCGGTCACCAGAACGTTCAGCTGTTCGGGCTCGACGTCCACAATCCGGTTTTTTTCGTGTCCGGCCTCGTGGTCGTCGCGTTCATCCTGGCGGTGCTGATGCTGCCTGCGGAATCGGCCGCATTCTTCGGCTGGCTGCGGCCGTGGCTGACCTCCACCTTCGACTGGATGTTCATGGGGGCGGCCAACATCTTCGTGCTGTTCTGCCTGTTCCTCATCGTCTCGCCGTTCGGTCGGATCAGGCTGGGCGGCAAGGATGCGACGCCGGACTACAGCTACTTCAGCTGGTTCGCGATGCTGTTCGCCGCCGGGATGGGCATCGGCCTGATGTTCTTCGGCGTGCTCGAGCCGGTTAACCACTTCCTCACCCCGCCATTGGGTGTCGATCCCACGGACGTCGCTGCGGCGCGCGAGATGGGTCTGGCCGCCACCATCTTCCATTGGGGCCTGCACCCGTGGGCGATCTACGCCGTCGTGGCGCTGAGCTTGGCGTTCTTCTCCTTCAATCGCGGCCTGCCGCTGACGATCCGCTCGGCCTTCTACCCGATCCTTGGTGAGCGGATCTGGGGCTGGCCCGGACATACCGTCGACATCCTGGCCGTGTTCGCCACCCTCTTCGGGCT
>JAPJRA010000269.1:1828-5887 GCA_030824835.1 Geminicoccaceae bacterium
CACTGGGATTCGGCGCCGAGCAGGCGCTTGCCGGCGCCAACTATTTGTGGGGCGTGCCGATCACGAACGTCTCCAAGATCGTACTGATCGCAGCCATCACCGGCGTCGCACTTTGGTCGGTGGTTGCCGGGCTCGATGCCGGGGTTAAGCGGCTGAGCGAGATCAACATGGCCCTGGCCGGGCTGCTCTTGCTGTTCGTCATCGTCTTCGGGCCAACGATGGCGATCTTCTCCGACCTGTTGTCCAGCACCGTCGCCTATCTCAAGGACGTCGTGCCCTTGAGCAACTGGGTCGGCCGCGAGGATACCGACTTCGTCCATGGCTGGACCACGTTTTACTGGGCCTGGTGGATTTCCTGGTCGCCGTTCGTCGGCATGTTCATCGCCCGCGTCTCGCGCGGCCGCACCGTGCGCGAGTTCATTCTGTGCGTGCTGATCGTGCCGATGCTGGTCTGCATCCTGTGGATGGCCGCGTTCGGCGGAACCGCGATCGATCAGTACGTCAGCGGTGGCTATGGTGGCGTTGTCGATACGGTCACCAACTGGACGCCCGAGCTGTCGCTGTTCAAGATGCTGGAGGTGCTGCCGCTGCCGGCCGTGTCCTCGTTCCTCGGCATCGTGCTGGTGATCGTGTTCTTCGTCACCTCCTCGGATTCCGGTTCCCTGGTGATCGACACCATTACCGCCGGCGGCAAGACCGATGCACCGGTTGCCCAGCGGGTGTTCTGGGCCTCGGCCGAGGGAATCGTCGCCATCGCGCTGCTGCTGGGCGGTGGGCTCGCGTCCCTGCAGGCGGCGGCGATCGCGACCGGCTTCCCATTCGCCCTGGTGCTGCTCGTGATGTGCGTCGGCACGTTGAAGGGCCTCCAGCAGGAGCGTGCGCTGTATAGGGGCTGACGGGCTCCCGAATCGCGTCTCTGAACGAACCGTCATCGGCCGACGCCTTGTCGGTGCGGCCGATTGCGGCTAACCCGGCGACCGTCGGGCCGGCGCAAGGCCCCGTCGAGGGTGCTGCATGACCGAATCCGTCCTGAACCGTGTCGCCACCGCGCGCGGCTTTTTCAGCCAGCTGTGGAAACTGACCGCACCCTATTGGTGGTGCGAGGACATCGGCATCGACCGCAAGATCGTGGGCGTGCAGCTGCGCATCCCCGAGAAGTGGGTGGCGCGTGGGCTGCTGCTCGTCATCATCGGCATGGCCGTCTTCCTGGTCTTCCTGTCCAAGCAGCTCAACGACTGGAACGCCCGCTTCTTCAACGCCCTACAGGAGAAGAACGAGGCGGCGTTCTATGCCGAGCTGTGGGTCTGGGCGGAGCTCGTCTTCATCTTCATCGTCATCGCCGTCTATCGGCTGTGGCTGCGCCAGCTGCTGGTGATCCGCTGGCGACGCTGGCTGACCGGCGTCTATTTCCGCCAGTGGCTTGGCGAGCGCACCTACTACCGGATGGAGCTCGCCAACCACGGCACCGACAACCCGGAGCAGCGGATCGAGCAGGACATCAACGATTTCACCCAGCAGACCCTGACCCTAACGTTGGGCCTGCTGTCCGAGATCATGACGCTGGTCACGTTCACGCTGGTGCTGTGGGGCCTGTCGGGGGCGCTGGAGCTTCCGATCTTCGGCGGGATCTCCATCCCCGGCTACATGATGTGGGTCGCCATTGTCTATTCGGCCCTAGGGTCCTGGATGACCTACAAGATCGGGCGGCCCCTGGTGCGGGTCAATTTCGACCTCGAGCGCTACAATGCCGACTTCCGTTACCGCATGGTGCGCATTCGCGAGAACGCGGAGAGCATCGCGCTTTACGACGGCGAGCCCGACGAGGAGCGGCGGCTCGGCGGCGCCTTCGCCAGGATCTACGATACCTGGTGGGACTACATGAAATACAACAAGCGGCTGACCTGGCTCACCGTATTCTATTCGCAGGTCGCCGGCATCTTCCCGATCATCGTGGCGGCACCGCGGTATTTCGCCGGCCAAGTGCCGCTGGGCACCCTGACCCAGACCGCGGGTGCGTTCAGCCAAGTGCAGGGCTCGCTGTCCTGGTTCGTCGATTCCTACACCCAACTCGCCAGCTGGAAAGCCACCGTGAACCGGCTGACCACGTTTAGCGAGACCATGCAGCGGGCCAAGCTCGCCCAGGCCACCGAGCGCGGCTTCGATGTCGAGCATGTGGCCGGACGTGCTCTGGCGCTGCAGGGCGTCGATGTGACGTTGCCCGACGGACGGGTGCTTCTCGAGGATATCGACCTGAGCATCAAAACGGGCGAGCGGTTGGTGCTCCAGGGACCGTCCGGCAGCGGCAAGACGACTTTGTTCAGGGTGCTCGCCGGACTGTGGCCATATGGCCGAGGCGTCGTGGCGATACCCAAGGACGCGAAGGCACTGTTCCTGCCGCAGAAGCCGTACATCCCGATCGGCACGCTGAAGGAGGCGATCTGCTACCCCGATCGGCCGGAGGCGCACGAGGACGTCGAGGTGTCGCTGGTGCTCACGGACTGCCAGCTCGGGCATTTCGCCAACCGCCTCGGCGAGACCGGCAACTGGTCGATGACGATGTCGCCGGGCGAGCAGCAGCGGCTGTCGTTCGCGCGCGTATTGCTGGTGAAGCCGGACTGGCTGTTCCTCGACGAGGCGAGCTCGGCGCTGGACGAGCCCACCGAGGCGCAGATGTATCGTCTGGTGCTGGAGCGCCTGCCCGAGGTCACGGTCGTCAGCATCGCGCACAAGCCGAGTGTGGTGCAGTTCCACGACCGGCGTATTGTGCTCGATCCGGCCAGCCGCAGCGTCTCAGCCGTCGCCGGCTGACCGCGCGGGGCAGGGGCGCAAGATCACGTTCTGGTCGCGAGGTGTTTGCGCCGGCAGATAGGCGGCGATCTCCCGGCAACTGTCCGACAGGCACAGCTGCCAGTCCGGCACGACGCCACCGCGCGCCAGTTCGACCTCGGGCAGCGGATCGAGATGCGGTCGATAGTGCCAGTAGCCACCGGCCAGGACCGCGTCGTCCGGCGGCTCCATGCCCGCGCCGCTGCCCTTGACGCGCGATTCGTCGACCACGAGCGTCGAGCCTTGGACCCGCCAGTCCTCTTCCCAGCGGACCTTCTCCACCGTGTGCGTCCACGCCAGGGTGAACGAGGTGACGGCGAGTCGTGCGACCAGGGCGCCCGCCACCAGACACAAGCCCATCAGGCGGAGGTGGCGGCCGGCTGGCGGCAGATCCACCAGTGCCATCCGATCACCCCCACGGCGAGCACGAAGCCCAGCTCGTCGGTCAGCGGCAGCGCCACGACCAACGCGAACGCTGCGGCCGTCGCCAGCAGACGCTCGTACCAGAGCAGCGGGCGCAGGCCGTAGCCGATGGCGGCCGCACCCCACAGCAGGATCGACAGCACCGTTTTCAGGATGATGTAGGCGACGGCCACCGGGTAGCCGAGTTCGGCTGCGAGCGGGCCGCCATCCTGGAGCATCAGGGCCGGCGTGTAGACCGCCATGAACGGGATGACGAAGCCCGCGATGGCGATCCGCATGCATTGCAGACCGATCTGCAGTCCCGGTGCCCGAGCGATCGGCGAGGCGGCGAAGGCGGCCAGGGCCACCGGTGGGGTCAGGTCGGCCATGATGCCGAAGTAAAACACGAACATATGGCTGACGATCAGCGGCACGCCCAGGTCGAGCAGCGCCGGCCCGGCGATCGAGGCAGTGATGATGTAGTTGGGAATGGTGGGGATTCCCATGCCCAGCACGAGGCAGGTGAGCATCGTCAGCAGCAGCGACAGGAACAGGCTACTGGCACCGACGGAGACGATGAACTGGGCGAAATTGCTGGCGACGCCGGTGAGCGTGATGGTGCCGATGATCACGCCCACCAGGGCGCAGGCGATGCCCACCGGCAGGGCGCTGCGAGCGCCCTCGGCCAGGCTGTCGCGGCAAAGCGCCAGGGTCGCCCGACCGCCGCTACGCAAGGCATTGATCGCAACCAGCACGACGATCAGCAGCAATACCGCCTGGATGCCGTAGCGCAGGAAGGTGGCGGCGGTGAGGCCCAGGACGATCCAGAGC
>JAPJRA010000270.1 GCA_030824835.1 Geminicoccaceae bacterium
CGACAGGTCCATGCCGGCGCGGACCGCGCCGCGGCTCTGGGTCTGGGCCACGCCGTAGCCGGTGTTGCCGGCGGCGACGACCACGACCACGCCGGAGCGGACCAGCCGGTCGACCTCGACACAGAGCGGACTCTGGCCGCAGGCGAACCACTCCGGCTCGAAATCGTAGCCGACGCTCAGATTGACCCCGTGGACCTGCAGCCGGCGGCCGTAGCCGTTGAGATATTGAACGTAGTTGATGGCAGCGATCAAGTTGCTCGTCTTGCCCTGGCCGGCCTTGTCCAGCGCCTTCAGGCTGAGCAGCTTGCAGCGTGGCGCCATGCCCGCCATGACTCCCACCTGCACCGGGTCGGGGATCGTGTCGCCCTCCTCGTTGCGGCGGCGGCGGGCGGCCTCGATCGTAAGCCCGTCCTCGGTGGCGGCCCAGCCGGCGATGATCCCAGCCACGTGGCTCCCGTGGCCGTTCTCGTCGGTGAGGGCAGCCGTTGCCGAGGCGGTCTCGTCGGCGCCCAGGGAGGCGCTGAAGTCGCGGTGCCCGATCCCGTGCTCGAGGTTCTTGTATTTGTGGAAATGGGGATGGGCTCCGTCGATGCCGGTGTCGATCACCGCCCAGACGATGTCCTCGCCCAGGGCGCCGAAGGCGTTGCGCGCCGCATCGGCCTTGATCGTCTTGAACGACTGGTTGGTGAACCGCTTGACCTCGAAATCGGGCCAGATGCGGTAGATCGCGTGCGGGCCGTCGGTGGCGCCGTCGGCGCGCACCAGATCGCGGATCACCGTGCCGCTCAGTCGCCCGAACAAATACTGGTCGCTGTATTTGCTCTTGACGGTGTCGATACCTTGCTGCCGGCGCCGGGTACGGAGCTGCTGACGCACCAGCGTCTCGATCGCCTTCTTCGCCTCGTCGCGACCGCCGCGATAGTCGAGATTGACGTCAATGATGATGTCGTGGACGGCTTCCAGGCCACCCGGCGCATCGATCCGGGTGAGCAGTGGGATGGCGATGACGGTTCGGTCCAGAACTTCCGGAACGAAGGGCTTCTGATCCGGAGCCGTGTCTTCCAGCGTCGATCCGGGTCGGCGCCGATCACGTTTCGTACCTTCGCGCTTGCTAGCCATCCTAGTTCGGCCGCCTCCCAGGTAGCCCAACTCAGACGCTTTTTATCCCGAATGTAGCGGCTGCCGTCGAGTCCTGATCGAGTGTCGCCACGCTGGCGCTGCTCAAGGCGTCGTCGCGATCGCGGTGCCTTGGTGCTGGCTGGCCGACCTGTATGCCGGCCTGGAGGCTCGCGCCTCCCGGAAGCTGACCAGACGACCTTCGCTCTCGTCCCAGAGGGCGAGGCGGAACGATCGGAAACTTTTGCCAAGTGTCACGCGGTTGATCTGTGCCAGCTCCGGGAAGCTACGAGTAACCTCCGCCAGTCGATAGCCGGGAATTCTGCAACTGAGATGATGCACATGGTGCAGGCCGATGCTGGCGGTGAACCAGCGCAGCAGCGGCGGAAGGTCAAGATGGGAGCTGCCGAGGAGGCCGCCCTCGTGGACGCTCCACCCGGCGTCGCGCTGCCAGTAGGTATGCTCGAACTGGTGCTGAACGTAGAACAGCCACACGCCGATCGTCGAGGCGAGCCACGTGATCGGCAGCTGGACCAGCAGCAGGTCGCGGCCCCCGATCAGTGCCGCCAGGGCCGTCAGCGTGGTGGCGATCGCAAGGTTAGCAAGCATGACCTGGCGCCACGCTTGGGCGCTAGCGCTCAGAGGCCGCAGCGGTAGACGGTGCCGGAGGCCGAACACGAAGAGCGGGCCGATGCCGAGCACGACGATGGGGCTGCGCGTCAGACGATACAAAAGCCGGTGCCATCCGCCGAGCGCGCGGAATTCCCGGACCGTCAGCGTATCGACGTCGCCCACGCCGCGCCGGTCGAGGTTGCCGGAGGTGGCGTGATGCAGGGCATGCTCCTGCCGCCAATGCGCATAGGGTGTGAGGGTCGCGACGCCGATGATGCGGCCGACCCAGTCATTGGCGCGCCTGCCATGAAAGAACGAGCCATGCCCGCAATCGTGCTGGATCGTGAACAGGCGAACCAGGAAACCGGCCGCGGGCACCGCCAGCAGCAGTGTCAGCCAGTAGCTAAAGGCAAGGCTGACCCACGCCGCCAGCCACAAAACGATGAACGGCACGACCGTGATGACCAGCTCGATCAGGGCCCGGTCGTTCTGTGCATGCCGGAATGGAGCTAATTTGCGTAGCCAGTCGCGCGGGTCGGGCGGATCCGTCGAAACAGCGTGACTGTCGCGGACCGTCGATGCGTTCGTCACAGCTGCCTCATTGAGTGCGCCCACCTGATCATGCTTTTAGCCGCGCATGAGACATGAGCGGCCCAGCGTCAAACCCAGCTACGCGCAGCAATGCTACGATGGCAGCGTGGATTGGTTCGGTGATGGATATAGTTGCAGGGCTGGAGGCTGCATTAACCTAAATTAGTCAACGTGCAAATTATCATAGCATGAACCACATTAATATGTATGAATATTTGTACATTTCCAAGAATGGAGATTACTTAGGTGTTGAAGGTATCATTTGGAAATTTCCAGTACGTTTATTGTCGCGCGTTGTTCTGGGCCCGCGCCTGGAAAATACTGGGGTCGGCAAGCTCAAGTTGAGCAGTGCGCAGCGGGCTTTCAGCTGGTCGAGGCCCGATCCAGCGGCGCTGTGACGAGCCCGCATCCCGCGGAGCTCAGTGCCGGCCGTTGGCTTGGTCGAGATAGCCGCTGTGGTGGCCGGCCAATAGGCGCAAGCCACGAAGATCGTGGAACGTGACGCGACCGTCGCGGAAGGTGAGCAGCCCTCGTTCGCGGAGCTGGCGCAGGATGCGGTTGACGTGAATTGCCGTCATCCCCAGCGCATCGGCCAACATGTACTGGTTGAGCGGGCAGGCGAAACCCGTGGATGAGCCCAGACCGGCCAGTTCCAACCGCAGCCCCATCTCGACCAGCAGGTGGGCCGTGCGAACCAGGGCGCTTCGTCGCCCAATATTGACCAAATGCTCGACCACCACAGCCTCGTCCCGTGAGGCGCCCCACAACATGGCTGCGGCCAGCCGAGGCACCTGCTCAAGGGTATCGATGAGCTGCCGAGCCGAAACTTCGGCTACGGTGACATCGGTGACGGTCGCAAAGCTATGGTCCGCGGTGCGCAACAATAGGCTGCGCAGCCCGATAATGTCGCCTGGGATCGGGAAGTCGATGACCTGTCGCCCACCGTCCGCGAGGAGCTTGTAGGAGCACGCCCAGCCCTCCTCCAGGATGTAGGCATGATGGCCGGGCTCACGTTCGCGAACAAGCTCGGTGCCGGCGGGAACGGTACGTTGGCCCCCTTCCAACTTGGCCAGCGCCGTCAGTTCCGAAGGCCCGAGATGCAGAAACTTCGCCAACTTGCGGGCGAGAGCGCTATCATGAGGTACTATCACTTTGTCCGCTCTGCCTCCTTGAACATCGAGACCCAGCGCTGATCCCCGAGTATGACGGTGGTCCCCTCAAACTGGCGTGCTGCTCTAGGTTAGCCTGTCTGCCTGCATTCGAGACCACAATCGAAATCTGCTGCTCCGTGCCTCCTGTACGCGGGTTCGCAGTTCATCGGAAGGAAAACACCATGAACGCCAGGAGCAATGCGGCGGGCCTAGCGGCACTCTCCATTTGCGAATCTCTGTTGCTCGCACTTTCGGAGAACAATGTACTACAGCCGGGCCAAGCTCGCTCGGTTCTTGAAGATGCCGCCACAGCGAACCGCAACGCTGTGGCGCTCGAGCCTGATGGGTCGCTCCATGATGCCGCTGCGACCGCAATCGAGTTGATTCTCGCGGGCGGGAATTCCGTCCGTTTTCCCTGAGCGGGGTTCCCTCCCGCCATGCAATGCTGCGATGCAATATAAGGCATAGTGCATCTAACCTACCTACCACACTTGTCTGAGCGACCGACCCCAGCGTAAGAGGGTCGGTTGGATCAGGGAGGGGCGGCAGCGCGAGCGTGCCGTTGTCACCCTCCCGGCTTCCGCGGATGAGATCCGCCGGTGCCGGTCTTTTTTTGGAGATCGGACCTTGGACCTGCTGAACGAGACCATGCGCATCTGGGCTATGCATCGCGAGTTCCGCGCGGTGCTGAAGGACCTTCAGGGCTATTCCGACCGCGAGCTCACCGAACTCGGTATCAGCCGCGCGGACATCGCCCGTGTGGCTTACGAGGAAGCGGAACGGCGGATCGTGACGCCCGTGGCACATCGCCCGAAAGCGGCCGAGGGCCACTGGTCGACGGCGGCCTGAACAGGCGTATCCCGCAGGACATCCTCCCTTCGGCCTGCGCGTCTCGCGCAAGGAGACATCGATGAACGTTGCACGAAATACCCCGCTGGTGTCGCACGCACTGCCTGAGATCTCGCGCCGGGACCGCGCCTATTTCGTTAGGGAAGCGCGTCGGCTGCGCGCCGCGGAGCTCGAGCGGCTTTTCCGCGCCGCCGGTCGCGGCTTTGCCCGCGTCGGGCAGCTCCTAAGCGCACCGCTGGCCAGACGCCAGCTGGTGCGTGAATGAAACGATCGTCGGCTGCCGTCCGCACGGCGTCGACGGCCACCTGAAAAGGAGCAGTCATGCTCAACCTCTTCCTGGCCATGCTTCCCACGCCCAGCTCGATCCGCGGCGACGGCGACGAGGGCTTTCTCGGCAAGCTTGCCC
This sequence comes from Geminicoccaceae bacterium, assembly GCA_030824835.1. Lineage (GTDB taxonomy): Bacteria > Pseudomonadota > Alphaproteobacteria > Geminicoccales > Geminicoccaceae > Benzoatithermus. The sequence continues at coordinate 4,726 of JAPJRA010000270.1, forward strand.
TCCGGAGCCTCGAAGCGATCCGTTATCGGCGAGCCCTGTTCACGCTGGGTCGGCTCGATGACCGCGATCTCGACGATCTTGGCATCGATCGGTCCGACTTTCCCGATCTCGCCCGTCGCCATGCGATGGGCGCAGCACCGCTGACCCCATCGCAGATCGCCAGCGCCCGGCAGCACTGAGCGACAGCGTGGCCGAGACCTCCGTCGTCATCTTTCCCGGCTCCCCAGGCTGCCGGCGCTGAAGCTGCCCGAGCTCGGGGCCACTCTTCTCGTGGGCGTGAGCCGCACGCATTGCGGCCCTGCGGGATGAGAGGTGGTGACCGCATGACAGACGGGTCACCTGAAGGGGCGTGACGCGTGGCGTCGCCGCGAACCGCCAGGCTGGAAACGCCACGTGCCCATGGTCGAGCGCATCCCCCGGAGCTTGCCGCCGCTGCCGCTGCTGGGGGTCCTTTGGGGCATGGTCGCGGCCGTCGCTTGGGCTGTCTACAATGTCGGCGCCAAGGTCGGTGCCGCGCAGGGCTTCCAGCCGGCTGATCTGACGCTGATGCGGTTCGGCGTGGCGGGTCTCGTCATGCTGCCGCTGCTCGTCCGCGCCGGTCTGCGCGACCTGGGTGGCCTCGGATGGGGCCGTGGCGTGGTGCTGGCGCTGCTGGTGGGGCCGCTGTTCGGCTTCGTCGTCAACACGGGCTTCGTGCTGGCGCCCTTGGCGCACGGCGTCGTGCTCGGCCCGGCCACCACCATGCTGTCCGCGACGGCGTTGGCCTGGGTATGCGAGGGCGAGCGGCTCAACCGGATGCAGCTGGCGGGCATGGCGATTCTCGTCACCGGTCTGCTGGCGATCGCCTATGACGGTCTGACGGCACCCTCGGGCCATCTGGTCTGGCTGGGCGATCTCGGCTTCGTCGCGGCAGGGACCTTGTGGGGCGTGTTCACCTTCCTGCTCAAGCGGTGGCGCGTGCATGCCGTGCAGGCGACGGCGGCGGTCTCGGTGCTGTCGATGCTGGTCGTGGTGCCGCTCTATCTGGCATTTTATGGCGGCCTGCCCGACCTGCCTGCCCATGCGATCTTCGTCCAGGCGATCTACCAGGGCGGCCTCGGCGGCTGCCTTGCCGTGCTCGCCTTCAGCCTGGCCGTGGGG